>DATFTC010000095.1:0-2616 GCA_035262305.1 Myxococcaceae bacterium
CCTAGGAGCGATCATCGGCGCCGCTCTAGGCATCGCCGCGATCGTCTTCGTTCTTCCCCACCTCGAATCTGCGGGCGGGCTCGCTCTGGTCACTGGAGCGGTCATGCTGCCGGCTGCGTGGATTGCTACTGGCGGCCAGAGCATTTCGTACATGGGCTTGCAGATCGCGTATGCCTTCTGCCTCACCGTGCTTCAGGGATTTTCACGGACTTCCCACATGGTCGTTGCCCGCGACCGCGTCATTGGAATCCTCCTGGGAAACGTCATCATGTCCCTCGTTTTTACCTTCCTCTGGCCAGTACGGCTAAGAGTGTCTGTGCGGCGGGCTCTGTCGCGCTCGGTGGAAGCGCTTTCCGCGATGATCCGAGGTGGATCCGAAGAGACTTCCGCGGATTTCCAAACGAAGCTTGCCGTTGCCCGAAAGCAGTCCCGCGTGGCACGGCTCGAGCCGGGGGAAGACGATCGATCGTCGTTGATCCCGGCGATCGAATCGCTCTTCGTTCCGATCCGGGTGATCTCGCAGGCGCAGGGCCTATTGCCTACAAATGCCAAAGAAGCGCTCCATGCCGTTGCCGACCCGATTGCAAATTGGCTCTCTGATCTGGCCCGATCGTTCAGTGCGGAGCTTCCGGTACCTGCTTTTCATCAGGCGGAAGCCGCTGTTCAGCGCCTGAATGCCGTCGTGAACGACTCCGCCGAGCGAGCCAGTGGGACGCAGGACTTGCTGCTGCGCTACTTCTGGTTGGAGCGTCTTTCCGCCCGAATTCAGCAGATCGCCAATGACGGACGCGAACGCAGCGCGGAAGGAGCCGGGTCATGAGAGTGCTTCCGCGACGTGCGAGCGGACTCGCCAAGGAACAGGCCTTTGCAGAAGCACTCATCTCAGCCACCGGTCTGACCTTTGCCTCCGGGCACCTTGGCTCGGCGAAATCAGTTCCGACTCTGACGAGGCGATCGTGAGGATGTCACGTCTGGTGTTCGCGGTCTTCGCTGCCCTCGCCGCGCCCGCAGATGCGGCCGGAGATGCCGCGGCCGACCTTTTCGCCCATGCGCAAGCGAAGAAGGCCTCCGTAGCGGATTCGTCGCCGGCGCTCTTGCCCTACTTCAACAACGGACCGGTGTTCGGCCTGCCGGGAACCGACGCCGGGGACTTCTGGCATCGCACGCAACTGACGGGCGATTGGGGTGGAGCACGAACGCCTCTGGCGCAGCATGGAATGTTCGTCGACCTCTACTCCACCGGCGCCTGGCAGGACGTCGCGTCGGGCGGACTCAAGACCGGAGACTCGTTCGTCCAGAACACGCAGCTCTCCATCAATCTGGACACCGGGCGCGCTGGGCTTTGGCCCGGTGGTTTGTTCCACTTCACCGTCGAGTCTCGCTATGGCAGCTCGCCGCAGAGCACCTTCACCGTCGGCTCTACGGTGCCCCAGTACACGGCGCTGGCGATGCCCGGTCCTTTCCTCGGAAGCAACGTTGAGGCAACGGAGTATTTCCTCCTGCAGGCACTCACGCCCAGATTCAGCGTGCTGCTTGGAAAGCTCAACGTCCTCAACCTCGCGGACCACACGCTGTTCGGCCACAGCTACAAGTACTGGTTCGCCAACCTGAACTTCAACAAGAACCCGATGGCGCTCAATTTCTCCAACACCTATACCCTGGCGGCGGTCGCAGCGTGGGTACCCACCGACTGGTTGACGGTGGCGGGAGGCGTCCTCGATCCCAATACTCAAGCAGACAACTTCGCCGCTCACGCTTTCGAATCGGTCAACCTCTATGGCCTGGCGATCCTCTCCTACAGAGTCGGCGGATTGCCCGGACAATTCATGCCTCAGTTCAACTGGTCGAACAAGCCTAAGCTGAATCTCGCTTCTCCCTTCGAATCCCTGTCGCCGGCGCAAGCGCCGCAGGCCCTCGGCGTTCTGTTGGGCAGCCCATCGACGGCGAGTCTTCCCATCCGTTACAAGCCCAACAGTTGGGCCGCCATCGCCAACTTCGCGCAGTACCTCTTCGTGGTCGATGAGCCGCAGGAGGTTGTGGAGAAGTTGGCGAGCGGCCAGCCGCTTCGGGGTTTCGGCCTCTTCGGACGATTCGGGTATGCGCCGTCGGGCACGAACACCATCACCCTCGACGGGAGCATCGCGCTGTTCGCGCACGGTCTTCTTCCCGCGAGAACGCACGACAGCGTTGGGGCGGGCTTCTACTACAACGCAATCAGCGGCGAGCTGAAAAATGAGATCAGGATGCTGACGGACGGAGCTGTCACCGTCCACGACGAGATGGGAGCTGAGGTGTTTTATGATTTCGCATTGACTCCCGCGATCCGGCTGATTCCGGGATACCAGCACGTCTGGAGTCCCCTCGCCGCACACGTCGTCAACCGCCAGAACGGTGCGGACGTCCTCCTCGCACGTCTCACACTCGCGTTCTGAGGTTGGCTCATTGGCCATCCCATCACTTGGCAGCCGAGATCGACGCAACGATCTGACTGGTAGTTACGATCGCACTCGCGTAGTTCGGGATATTGATGTCGAGGGCAGCATGCATCATCTCGTCTGAGTAGTCCGCCGTCGCATCCTTAACGACGGTGACGTCATAACCGAGCTCGGCGGCATA
>DATFTC010000096.1:0-3296 GCA_035262305.1 Myxococcaceae bacterium
CTTCGTGGATCCAGACGTTCGCCGATCCCAGTCGGCGGTCAATGAGCAGCGCATCAGCGGGCCCCAGCACGGCTTCGCCGGCAGTCTACAGCTGCTCAGCCATCTGATTTCCACGTCGCGAAACGCCGACCTGGCGCGAGTGATTAAGGAAAAGAACTGGAACCGCACAACCCAAACGCTGTTGCGGGAGTTTGCGATAACAATGTCGCAGTTCGCCTTCGTCTACGACTTGCTCCAACAGGTGGCAGAAGAGAAACCGATTGGCGACGACGGTGGAGCTCTGCCCAAGCCGCTGGAGCTTACGGGCGATCGAGCGCGGTTGGGTCGCCTTCTTTACCAGTGCCTCGAGCAGCTGCAGGACGTCCGTAATCGCCAGCGCCACCTGGGGCTGCTTTCCCGCTGCTCCCGCCAAGCTCAAGAGCTCAGAGCGAGCCGCAGAGCCGCGGATACCCTGGGGCAATCTGGCGCGCTGGAGCCTCTCTCCGCGGTAGAGGTGACGAGCCTCGCGCATTGGCTCGGCGTGTTCATGGGGGTTGGTCGCAGCAGTGCCGAGGTGCTTGGCGTTCTTCCCCCGGTTCGCCAGAGCCCGGTACCGGAGCGCGCACACCAGGAGCACTTGACCGAAGCGGTGAGGTTGGTGGCAGTGAGCTTCGAATATCTCGCCGGCGAATTGCCGCGCGTCGCCCGCAGCGAACTGGCGGAGGACAAGATTCGCGAGTTCAGGGATGGCCTTCTGCAGACGATCTTGCTCGCAGAGCGGCTCTCGGTCAGCACCAAACGACTGGCGAATGCGCTCCTCGTCGAATACCTCACCCGCGTTGGGCACGGTTCCGGCGCCTTCTCAGCGGAGGCGCTGAAAGCGCTCGAAGCGACTCGTGGATCGGGGCCCGCCGACCTATTCGAGGCGGAGATACTGGCTCCAGTAGTCCAGGGCCTTCGCACCGCTTTCGCCGCTCCACTGTCCGACGCAGAGCAGAAGGAGCTGGGCAATTGGCTGCGACAAGGCGAGGACCTCCAAAGATTGAGGCCTTTGCTCCAGCAGCTTACTGCAAAGATTTCGACCTTGGTCCAGAGCGCAAGCGAGCTGCAGCAGGCAGGCGGCGGCGAACGTCAGCTGCTGGCCACCACTCGATTTTCTCCGCTGGCCGGATCGCAGCTGGGCAACTTCGCCGCTTTTCTCGACCGCCCTTTGCGGGAATTCGACTACTACGCAGGCGTCTACGATCAGGTTCATGAGTTGGCGGCCAGATTGTGCGCGGCTCAGGACCCATTCCGGTGGAATCTCCCAGCGCCGGATTGGCGCGATGCTCCGACTGAGCTGGATCCCCAATCCCTTGCCACACAGCGGTGTATCGGGAAAGCAATGGGTCGGCTTGCTGATACGCTTCGGTTGAGCGAGTCAACCAAGGCTCGACAGATTGTCGGTGCGCTCGCTCCCGCGGAGCTGGCGGTTAGCCTCGGCGATCAGGCTGCCGCCGAGCAGCTCTTGGGCGAAATCGATTGGCTTTGGCTCCGCGAATACACGGTGGTCGTCCGACACGACTCGCTCGGGGTGGTGCTAGAGACCCTTCTTTCCCAAAGAGAACCATGTAGCGCGGGCGCGAAACAATCACTGTGTATTGATGAGCTCTCATTTGACAAGTTCATCACCGCCCTAAGAGAGCGCGGTTACCAGCCGGAAGAAGCAAACATGCGCTTGATGCTCACCGACCCAGAGCACTTTTGGAACAACACGGCCAAGAAAGTGGCGGACCGGGCGGCGGTGATCGAGCTGAGCAGAACCGATCCCAGCACTTCGCTCAAGGATACCGTGCTCTTCGGTGTTGGAGCGGGCGAGCTCTGGACGCGCCGCGCTCTGGGAAAATCCAACCCTCCGCGTCTGGTGATCGATCCGTCCTCGCTGCCCGGAGAGCCCCTACCCTACGCTCCCGGCTGGACTATCGCCGCCGCCCATCTGATTCCGTATCGGATTGCAGTCGATGTATCGCGTGGCGGCTTTGCCCTTGCATGGCTCGAGCCGGAGTTATTGCTCACGCGCTGGCTATCCATCGCCTCGATTGTCGAGCCATTGGATTTTGAAAGTCAGGGCGACCGTTTTTCCAGCACTATCGGCGCGCTTCCCACCTTGCACTTCGCGGGCCTCTCGCTGGGGGCCGGTCCGCGTTTCTCGCTTCACTGGCCCACCAGCGAGGGAACCGATCTCGGCTTGGAGGCCCGCCTCTCGGTTCTGCAGGACCGATTCTCGCTCGGCATGGGCGTGCGCCAGCTTGCCGGTGCGGATCTGCTTCGCAACTGGTTCGTCTTCCTCTCGCTCAGCGACCTGAACGGGATGGTCTACTGGCTTGGGCCTTGGAAAAGTAAGCCGCCCTGACCTACGCCCTTCGGCCAATTGTGACTTGCCGCACCGATTGGCTAGAGGTAAGCACCTGCCGAACTCGCCATTTGGAACGCGGACTTGGAGCCCAGGTCGCACTCGCCCGACGATTCGCGGAAGACCGACCAACCGATTCGAATCGGGGGCACAAGCCTTCGCTCCCATCGTCACATCTGTGGCTTTTTCAACAACCACGACGAGCAATACCGTGTGCTGCTGCCATTCATCAAGGAGGGGTTCCAACGTGGCGAGAAGGCCGTCCACATCATCGATCCCATGCGGCGCGACGAACACGTTCGGCAGCTGCTATCCGAAGGAATCGATGTAGCCGCCGCGCAACGAGATGGTCAGCTCGACCTGCGCGACTGGGCGAACGCGCATTTACGAGGCGGCTCCTTCGATCAAGAGAGGACCCTCGCGCTCATTGAAGAGATCCGACGGCGTGCCAAAGAGCAGGGATTCCTACGCATCCGTTTTGTAACGCACATGGAATGGGCCGTCGAGGACCGACCTGGCGTTGACGGGCTCTTGGAATACGAGGCGAGCGCAAATCTCGTCCCCTTCGAGGATCCAGTTGTCTGCTCCTACGATCTCACCAAGTTTGGCGGAGACGTCGTCGTCGACATCATGCGGACCCATCCGGCGATCATCATAGGCGGAATCCTGCAGGAGAACCCATTCTTCGTGCCTCCCGATGCGTTCTTGCAAGAGATGCGCGAACGGCGCGCACCGGCTCGATCCCCACACCCACTCAAAGAGCGTGGCTCGTCATAGAGGGTCAACGTGCAGCCGCAATCCGAGATCGAGCATCTCCGACGGTGCATCAATGACCTGGTGAGCATTCTGGCGTTACCCGTGCTCTGGGCGGGCTACGAGTCTTCGCGAGTGTCCACGACCTTGCTTGACGTGCTGGTCCGCATAC
>DATFTC010000097.1:0-2315 GCA_035262305.1 Myxococcaceae bacterium
TCGCCAGCCTGGCCGCGAACGTGGCCGAGCTCGGCCTGCTGCATCCGATAGTCATCCACGGAACGCTCATTGCCGGTGAGCGGCGGCCCAACCGAGCCGCTGATTTATCGCGGCGACACCTCGCCATCCGCTCGCCGAACACAAAGGAAGCCCCAGATGAGCAAACCTGAACTAGTGCCGACTGACAAGCCCACTACCGAAGCGACGGATTCGATCGCCAAGCCGGAGGGGTTTGACCTCGATAGGTTCAAATCCAAGCGCGCCGCGGCGATGGCGAACGTCGAGACGTTGCTGGACGCCTTGCCGGTTCACACGATCGCGCAGGCGAAGGACTTCGTCCGGTTGCACCCGGAGGAAGATAAGTATTGGTCGTCGGAGCTCTGTTTCGTGAACGTCCCCATCAAGGGATCGAAACGGGACACGCTGCACCTCATCGAGGAAGAGCTCGCCATGCGGTTTCTGCCGAGCGCCAGAATCCAGCGCTTTCGGCTGGTGCTCGCGACGAAGCCCTACGACGTGTTCTTCCTCTGCCAAGTGCCGAGCCAGAACCTCGACAACGCGTACAACGCCAGCAACCTCAAAGCTTGCGAGCAGGCAAAGACGTTCTGGACGCAGGCGACGAGCCGGCGCGAGGAGGGCGTCGAAGCGTACAAAGTGACCTTCACGCGCGATGACAACCCGTTCCCGGAGCCGAAGTGGCCATCGCAGTCGCTCGCGGAGCTGATCGAGAAGACGTTCGCCGGTCGCATGATCAACAGCGAAGACCATCCCGGCCTTCTGCGCCTGATCGGGGCGCGGCAATCGTCGTGAGCAAGAACTTCGGGACGATCGTCGTCGCCGACTTCGAGTACGAAGTCCAGCCCGGCGAACTTCCCAACCCCTTGTGCATGGTGGCGCACGTGCTGGACGAGAACCTCCGCCACGTGCGCACCATCCGCATGTGGCGCGAGGAATTATTGGCCTCAACGCGCCCGCCATTCGACACCGGACCAGATACTTTGTTTGTTGCCTACAGCGCGTGGGCAGAGCTCACGTGCTTGATGGTGCTGGGCTGGCCATTCCCAACGCACATCTTCGATCTGCACACCGCCTACCTTGCCACCACCAACATCTTGCTGCCGTACAACCCCGACGAGGTGAGGAACAAACCGCGCAAACGCCTGCCCGACGCGTGCCGGGCCTACGGGATCGGGGGGTGGGAAAAGATCGACAAGAATACGATCGCCGAGGACATCGGCAACGGACACTGGCAACGCTACGGTCAGGAACGCGTCTTCGAGTACTGCGAGGAGGACGTCCGCATGTCGGTGCGGCTGCTGCGCGCGCAGCTGCGGCGCCACCAATGCGGTCCCACGATATTGCCGGCGGCCGACGTGCCGCGCGTGCTGTGGTGGTCGAATTACAGCGCCAAGGCGGTGGCGCAGATTCAGGCCCGCGGCATGCCGATCGACGTCGCGCGGTGGAACCTGGTGCGAGAGAACAAGCAAGCCGTCATCGACGAGCTGCTGCGCCGGTTCGACCCGAGCCATGGCAGCGAGGAGCCGATCTACACGCCCGAGGGCGAGTGGAGCTACGCTCGCTTCGAGCGGTTTCTCATCCGCTCTGGCGTGACGGCGTGGCCGCGGTTGGAGAGCGGCAAACTGGACATCGATGGCGATGCGTTCCGAATGATGAGCCACATCCCCGGCATCGAGGCCCTGCACGCGCTGCGCGACACGCTCGGCGTCATCGTGCGCGCGAAGCTCCCTATCGGCCATGACGGGCGCAACCGGCCAAGCCTGTTCCCGTTCTGCACCGCCACCGGTCGCAATGCGCACGCCAAGAGCCTGTTCAATGCGCACGCGAGCGTCCGCTCGTTCATGGCGTTCTCGCCCGACGCGATCGGCGTCTACCTCGATTGGAGGACACAGGAGGTTGGAATCGCCGCGGCTCTCTCCGAAGACCGTGCATTGATCGAAGCGTACCGCGATGGTGACGTCTACCACTCGCTCGCTCTGGTTTGCGGCCTCACTGACGACACAGACGTGAAGCGCTGGAAACGGGAGTGCCCGGACGTTCGGCAGCGCATGAAGGCGCTGCAGCTCGGAATCAATTATGGGATGGGCGTCCCTTCCTTGGCGCGCGGCCTCGACCGGCATCCTATCATCGCAAGCAACTTCATCGAACGACATCGGCGAACGTATCCGCGATTCTGGGACTGGCGTGACAACGAAGTGCAAGTGGCGATGCTGGAGCGCCGAATCGAGACTGTATTCGGATGGCCTCTCCATCTCACCACCAGCCCGAACCAGCGCACGCTGTATAATTTTCCGATG
>DATFTC010000098.1:0-4295 GCA_035262305.1 Myxococcaceae bacterium
ACCGGGCGTGATGCTCTCGAGGAAGTGCTGCATCACTGCCGGAATGACGAGGTATGTAAGAAGCTGCTGTTTATAGTGAACGAGGCCGATCAGGAATACCGAGCGGCAAACCGTCGATAACGGGGGGACTTCCATCTCCCCGTATTGTCACATCGAATACAAGCCAGGCTGGTGGTGGCGCCGCCGCCCTAAATCAGGCCCTCTAGCCGACTATCTTTGGGTCTTGCTAAACGCACAAGCCGGAGCCGTCGCCGAAGGGGCGTCCGGGTGAATCCCTCAAGTCTGTCCTTCGCGGATTTTCGCAAGAGGTTCTTACGCATCGCGACGACTGCTGGCTTATTCATGCGCAAGGAAAGCAGTATCACTGAAGCCGACCGCACTTTGCGCTGGCTCAACTCGCCGGTGCGGGAGCGAGGCGCACTGCTTCGTCGTAGAAAGCGGCGCCTCCGCCCAGGTCGGTGGCGCGAGCTCGCGTGAGCAGATTCGCGCAACGGCCGTCGCGCAAGTGGCCGCCCTTGGACAACAGCGCGACGTCGCGGCGCTGCCGATCATCGTGGCGCACCCGTACCGTCATCGATCCGATTGCCGACTGGAGCTGTGCGAGCGCTCCGTCGGAAATGCCGTGCCCCGCATCAGGGTGCACGGTGACGACCGCAGGGCCGTCGGGCTGACCCCTTGACCATTGCGAGCTCTGCGCTTTGTCGGTCGAGATCGCCATCAAATACAGCGGGTATTCCGGCGAAACTCGCGAGCGCGGCGGCGGACTCGACGCGAGGAGGTTTACCTTACCCGTCTTGGTTGGAAAGCGACGGTCGGCGAAGAGAATTTTCGGAGACATGGCGCTGCGCTGAGGTCCCACGGCATCGAGCTGCTCTATCGACGTCCCCGACTCCGGCCGCAGGATGCGCTTTTCCCACTCACGCGCGCTGCCATCGAGCAATCCACCCAGTCCAACGCGCCGAGACAGCTCCTGCAAGATTTGCAGATCGGTTCGCACCCCGGGTGGCGGCGCGACGACCCCGTGAGACGTTTCGACGTAGTGGTGTCCGTAGGCACCGAGCAGGTCGTCGTCCTCGAGCAGCGTGGTCGTCGGCAAGACAAGCGTCGCGGCTCGGGTGGTGTCCGTCTCCCACGCATCGACCACGCACACGAACTCGCGCGAGCGCAGCGCCCGCTCGGTGGTGCTCGATTCTGGCAGCATCGCGATTGGATTTCCACAGCTGATCCAGACCGCGCGGATGGGCGGATCCTTCGCCGCGAGCACCTCGGGGCCGAACAGCGGCTCGAGCACGCGGCGCGGCGGCGACTTGCGAATGAATGAGAAATCGAACGTCTTGCGCCGCTTGAAGTAATAAGAGACGCCGCCTCCGGGCACGCCGAGGTTTCCCGAAATCGCGCCGAGCGCATCGAGGGCGCGGATTGTCGAGCCCCCGTTAACGCGTCGACCGAGGCCCCATCCCACCAAGATCGCCGCGGGGCCATCGTGCAGGCGTGAAGCCACGTCCTCGGCAGCGCTGGGAGCTACATCGGCGTCCTCGCACCAGCCGGCCACCGTATGGCTGAAAGCCAAAGCGCGAAATTGCGCAAGGTTGTCGCAATAGGCAGCGGCCCCAGGGTCAATCCGACCGCGCTCGAACAACAGTCGCGCCGTGGCCATCGCCAGCGCAAAGTCGCTCCCCGGACGCGGCTGCACAAACGAGTCGCACAGCCGCGCGGTCTTGTGCCAGACGGGATCGATCAACAACAGCCGTGCGCCGCGTTTGGCCGCCTCCTTGAGTACCGGCACGGTGTGCGGCGAGGAGACGACCACGTTCTTTCCCCAGAGCAAGATGTTGCGCGAATTCAGCAGATCGAAGAGGTCGTGTGAGTCCTCCTCGCCGAAATCGAGCATCTGCGCTTCATCGCCCGCGCCCGAGCAGATATCGCCGCCCTTGACGGTCACCGGACCAAACTCGGAGAAGAAATAGTCGGTCAAGTGTTTCAGGGCGCCGAGAGATCCGCCGCTGCGGTAGTTGAAGATGGCCGCCGGTCCCGACTCGGAGCGAATGCGCAAGAGCTCGGAGGCGGCGAAATCGAGGGCCTCGTCCCACGACACCGGCTCTCCGCGCAACAGAGGCGACTCAAGGCGAGCGGGAGAATACTGGAGAGGCAGAAAGTTGTTGGTGCGCCAGCAGAGAAAGCCGTTCGTGACTGGGTGCGACGGGTCGCCGCCGAGCTGCACCACGCGCCCATCTTCGACATGGGCGACGATCGAGCACGCATCGGGGCAGTCTCGATTGCACAGCGTCTTGCGGACCTCGCGCATGGGTATGTCTTTTAACAGATTTATGCTTCAGAGGCTCGTGTGCTCCGAGCACGCCCCTGTCCATTTGTCGCGGCCAGAACCATCGCGCTACTGGGATCCGCTCGGGCATCGGCAGCGAGCGTCGCGCTGGGGCTTAGCGCGCTATCGCCAACCCCCGCGCCCCAAAAGTGGGGCAAGCCGTTGCCCCACTTTCTGCGCTCAATTGGCGCCGACATCCACCGTTGTCCCGCTGCTTGCATAGAGCGCAATACCGACGACGAGGCTGACGACACCTACGGCGAGCGTCGTCCATCCAGCGGTTCGCAAACCGGCAGCTCGAGAAGCCTGTTCGGCATTGCTCTCGGCGAAGAATGGCCCCGCCAATGGCCCGCTCGTTGGAGGTTCCATATTCGAGCCAGCCACCAGAAAGCCGGTGCCCAACAGCATCGCCCCGAGCCCCAGACTTCCGGTGACGACTCCGGCTGTGCGCTGTGTGCTCGACCCGGCATGGACATCGATTGCCACTGCGGTCGTCTTTGACGGCATGGTGAAAGCGCTCGAAGGAGTGACGTCGAGCCCCCCAATGCGGAAGGTTCCCCTCGGATCGATGGGCGCGTCGCAGGGAACGCGGCAAACCGTTTGCCACTCGGTACTCGTTCCCGTCAGAAGATGGCCGCCGCCCTGAAGCACAACCTCCGATGTCGCGCCTTGCTGCTGTAATTCCACTGCCGGATTTGTCGAGCGCACGGTCACCGGAACCCCCTCAATCTCCTCTGCGGCTGCAGCGCGTGCGAGCAGTGCAAATCCCAACGGTATCATTCTCAATCGAGGTGCCATCGGTGCCACCTCCTGGGCGTTTGGATTGTGCCCAGTCGCACCGACGGTGAAGGGATCGATCTATTCACAGCTGATTCGAGGAATGACGGGCGCAAACAGTACTTACGGGATCTGAAACAATATGACACGCACCCACGGCTGCGATGATAGCTTCGCGTGCATGGAGGGACCGCTCAGACTTTCGATTCGTCCTGCCACCGCGGTCGACTACGACCACTTTGTTCGCCTCTTCCCCGAGCTGGGAGTGGACGATCCCGTTCCAACCGAATCCCACTGGAGGGCGAGTCAGCAAGCGAAGACCCTCATTGTCGAACATGACAATCACCCGATTGGATACGGCTTTGCCGAGGCGCTCAACGACGTCGGTTACGTCCGGCAAATAGTGGTGGATCCAGCCTATCGGCGCCAACGCGTTGGCCGAACGCTGATGGACGCGCTCGCCGACCGACTGCGCCTCGCGGGATGCACGACCTGGCGGCTCAATGTGAAAATCGACAATATTCCTGCCCAGCGGCTCTATGAAATGTTAGGTCTCAAAGTCGCCTACCGTTCGACTGTTTTACGGATGCCTTGGAGCGCAGTTGAAAGGCTGCCGGTGACCGATCAGACGTTTGAGGTTCACACGATTCAACCAGCGGATGACGCTGTTCTTGAAGCCATGTTCGACGTAACTCAGGGCCAGCTAGCAGGTCACCGTGCTCGAGAGGGCCAGGTGCTCTTGCGCATCGCGGCTTACAATGCGCCAGTTGATCGTGCGTTGGGCTTGGCCAGCTTCGCTCCATCCTTTCCCGGAGCCTCCCCATTCAAGGTCGCGGAGACCGCGGTGACGCGAGCGCTGCTTCAAGCGATTCGCGAGCACGCTCGAGCCGGCGACGCCGAAGTTAATTTGGTCATCGAGAACGACGATGCGACCGCCGCGCTGCTTCGCGGCGCGGGAGCGATCGTTCGCTTTGAAATGTATCACTATCGAGGTGAGCTTCCCGTGACTGATTAAGTTTGAAGTCGTGTGGAGGTGCCATGGCGACATCCAAGTCAGCAGCCAACGCTTCAACGGTTGGCATCTCCGGCAAGCGCCTGGCGGGAACGGCGGCGTCATTCTTCCAGCGATACGGCCTCGTTATCGGCGGCATTGCGTTGATTGTCGTCAATCTTCTGCCCACTCCTGCGGATCTGC
>DATFTC010000099.1:0-2288 GCA_035262305.1 Myxococcaceae bacterium
TGCAGCGCGAAATTCAAGCCGGCGCGATCGAGCTTTCCGAGCTGAAGGGAAAGATGACGGTGAAGATGAAGGACAAGATCCTCTTTTCATCGGGCTCGGCGAAGATCGGTACCGAAGGCCAAGACGCTTTGGCGAAGGTGGCTGAGGCGCTCGCAAGCGTGCAGGGGAAGATCATTCGCGTGGAAGGACATACCGATGACGTCCCGACGGCGAAGGGCTTATATCGGACCAACTGGGAGCTGTCCGTCGCGCGCGCCCTGGCGGTAGTGACTTTTCTACAGAGTAAGAGCGTGAACCCTGCTCTTCTCTCCGCCGCCGGTTACGGGGAATACCACCCGATTGCAGCGAACGACTCGCCGGAGAACCGAAGCTTGAATCGGCGGATCGAAATCGTGCTCGCCTCCGCCGAATAGGGTCGCCGCAAGGCTTCGAGGAATCGGCCAGGCAAAATCCCTTCACCTGGCGCGCGAGCTGCTGCGATTTTTCGATCCTCGCAGCGGTCGCCGGTCGGCGCTAGGTCCACTCGCCGTGCCTTGTAGACACCGGGCGAACCAGCAGTAGCAAAGCGGCCGCGAATTCCCTAGGTTCCGCGCGCATGCATCCGGTAGCGATCGTCGGCGGTCTGCTTCTTCTTCTCATTGTCCTCTGGGACGCATTCGAGACCATCGTCTTACCGCGACGCGTGTCGCGGCGCCTGCGGCTGACGAGGCTCTTCTATCGCGCCACCTGGCTGCCCTGGCGCGCGCTGGCCCGGTTGCGCAAACCGGGAATCGCGCGGGAGAACTTCCTCTCCGTCTACGGGCCGCTGTCGCTGCTCTTGCTTATTGCCCTTTGGGCCGCCGCGCTCGTCTTCGGCTTTGCCCTGCTGCACTGGGGACTGGGAACGCGGCTCCAGCTGCCCTCCGGCCTAAGAGGCTTCGCCGCCGATCTCTACTACAGCGGCACGACCCTCGTTACGCTCGGCCTCGGAGATGTCTCGCCAACATCGGGACTGGATCGTCTGTTGACGGTGATCGAAGGTGGAACCGGCTTCGGATTTCTGGCGCTTGTCATCGGATATCTACCGACGCTTTCGCAGGCATTCTCACGCCGCGAAGTGAACATCAGTTTGCTGGACGCGCGCGCCGGTTCACCGCCAACTGCGGTAGAGCTTCTCAGGCGCCACATGCAGCCCGACGACGTTGAGGCGCTCGCGCTCCTGTTGACGGAATGGGAGCAATGGTCGGCCGATCTGCTGGAGACCCACATCTCGTTTCCGGTACTGGGCTATTATCGCTCTCAGCACGACAATCAATCCTGGGTCGCAGCGTTGACCACGATGCTGGATGTCTGCGCTCTGATCATCGCCGGATTGGAGAATGCGCCGGTCCGCGCGGCGCGTTTGACGTACGCCATGGCTCGTCACGCCGTGGTCGACATGAGCAGGGTTTTCTACCAGCCACCTCGGCCTCCAAGTCCCGACCGATTGCCGCCCGAGGCGCTGATCAACCTTCGCGAAGCGCTCGCCGCCTCCGGCCACGTCCTTCCCGAGGGCGAAAAGATAGACAAGAAGCTCAACCGTCTCCGGCTGGCATATGAGCCCTACCTGAATGCACTGGGGAGTTACCTTTTCATGCCCCTGCCACACTGGCTGCCGCGCGAGGCTTCTCAGGACAACTGGCAGCGCACCGCGTAATGCCAGCTCGCTAACCGGGTTTTTTGAGAAGCTGCTGGATCGCGTCGCGGACCTCCTCCACCTTCACCGTGTGATCGGCTTGCTTCCAGAGCACTTCGCCCTTGGAGGAACGAATGACCAATCCATGGTTTTTGAAACCGAGGCTCTTGATCGTCGCCACGGATTCGGGGGTAGTCGCGTCGACATTCTGCGCTTTGACCTTGCCGGGAAATTCCGTCTCGAACCCGCTCACGGCGGGTTTAATCTGCGCGCAAACGGGTCAACCGGGAAGGAAGTAGTAGGTTACTTCCAAGGGAGGTGCTTTCGCACTGCGAGCCAGCGCCGAAAGCGACGCGCCGACCATCAGCGAACAAATCACCGCTGTGCACAGAAATAAACGGTTGCGCATGATGTCTCCGTCTCACAAGCGTACGGCCGCGGCTCTTACACCAAAAATGGACGAGCAGGAACCTCGATTTACGCTGGGCGGATGACTCCGGCAGTGGATACCAGTCGCGGCGCTCGGTGGAACCAAGCATCGCGAGCCGACCGAGCTCTAAAGGAGCGTCAGTGAAGCAACTGTTTCTCGTCGTGCTCGGCAGTGGCTTAGGCGGTGGAGCTCGCTATCTGGTGG
>DATFTC010000100.1:0-4085 GCA_035262305.1 Myxococcaceae bacterium
CCGAACATCATCTGCGTGGCCGCGCTCGATCAGGCGTATGCGCTGGCGTCGTTTTCAAATTACGGGGCCACCACGGTGCACGTGGGCGCGCCCGGAGTGAACGTTTTCAGCACCTGGGCGGGAGCGGAAACGACGATCGCCGATAATTTCCACACCGCGCCGCTGTGGACTGCAAATCCGCCCGCGAGCGCATGGACCTATGAGCAGCGGCCGATTTCCGGCCGGACGTTTGACCTGATGCTGGATCCGTCGACATTTCCCAATGGGACTTACCACGCCAACGCCGACGAACGCGTGTACAAGACATTCTCTCTCGGGCCAGCTCGCGTGGCGGTGCTGGATTTTCTCACCCAGTTCACGCTGGCGTCTGGGGACGCTCTCAACGTCAACTTCCGAGGTGAGGGCGGCGATCCTTTTGCGGGCGGAATGCAAGTCCTTCACGCCACCGGCTCGACCTCCGGGAGGATCATCGCCCCTCCCGAGTTCGACATCAGCTCGTGTATCACAGCCAATTGCACGGTTGGCTTTCAGTTGCGCAGCATGACCGGTCCGCCTCCGAGCGGTGGCGGCGCGGCGATTCTTGCCTTCCAGATCACGACGCGGCAGCTCAACAACGTCACCTACAACGTCATCGAAGGCACCTCGATGGCGACGCCACACGTCACCGGCCTTGCGGCGATGCTCCGGGCATACAATCCCAACTACACCGTGGCCGACGTCGTCAACTCCATCAAGAGCGGCGGGACGACCTTAGCGTCGCTCGCTGGCAAGACGACCACGGGGAAGGCCGTCAACGCCCTGGGATCGCTCTCCTATATCAATGCACCGACCGGTGTCACGGCGGTGGTTGCCCATTAGGCGAATATGTTAGTGATTGGAAGTCGAGTTGTTGCGTTGTATTTGCTTACTGCCGGGGGAATGATGGCCTGTACGCATTCGAGTCAGTCGAGCGCGAGCGATGACAAGCCGTCATCGGCAACAAGTTCGCATTCGAGTCCCTCAGCGCCGAGCGATAACAAGCCCGCGCCGGCAACAATACCTTCGCAGGATCGCGTGCCTGGAGAGTACCTCGTCTCGGTGCAGAAGGGCGGAGACGAAGCGTTGATTCGAAAGGTTTTCGCTTCATATTCCGTCCGCGACGTGCAACCCGTCAGCGACAATCTCTTTCTGGTCAAGATTGACCAGGATCCCGGTCCCGAGGAGATCAAGCGCAAGGCAGCGGAGTCCGATCGGATCCGCGGCGTGCAGCCAAACTACGTGTACCAGCTCGAGCGTTCTCCAGGGAAGATCGACGGCTCGGTGAAGTGACAACGTCGGTTCCGATCGTCGGGCATTATAAGTGTCCTCAGAGTCCTCAAACAACGGAGTTGATCCCATGAACTCCATCCGTACTGCGGTTCTAGAAATCTTTTACGAAGACATCGGCGCCAAGGATGATCCGCCGGTTCTCTTACTTCACGGGTGGCCCGATGCGCCGCGAGGATGGACGAAGGTCGCGCGCGCTCTTCATGCAAAAGGATGGAGGACCATCATTCCCTATCTCCGGGGTTCCAGTCCGACGCGGTTTCTGTCTCAAGATACGCCGCGAGTCGGCGCAGGTGTCGCGCTCGCCCAGGATGCTATCGACCTCGCCGACGCGCTGCATCTGAATCGCTTCGCGGTGGTGGGGCACGACTGGGGCGCGCGTGCTGCCTACTTCATGGCTGCGCTGTTTCCGGAGCGATTGACCGCCTTGGCTGCTCTGTCTGTTGCTTACCAGCCGCGGGGTGAGTTCCCCGTTCCCAATTTCGAGCAGTCCAGACGTTTTTGGTATCAGTGGTTCCAGTGCACCGAAGGAGGCTTGGAAGCAGTCCGAAAGGATCCGATTGGGTTTGCTCGCATACAGTGGGACACGTGGAGTCCGCCCGGATGGTTTGATGAGACAGAATTTGCCGCGACGTCCGAGTCTTTCTTGGGTCCAGACTGGGTGGCCATTATGCTCAATGCCTATCGCGCCCGCTGGATCTCCGGTGAAGTGACGGATGCACGTTATGATGTACTGCAACGCAAACTTCGAAGCGTCGAGCTCCTGTCAACGCCTACCCTGATGATTCACGGCGCGTCGGATTTTTGCGTTGGACCGAAGGAGTCTGAAGGCCTCGACAAGTTTTTCACCGGGGGATATCAGCGACTCCTGCTCAAGGGAGTAGGTCACTTTCCCCAGCGCGAAGCTCCCGAACCGGTGGCCGATGCGATAATCCAACTCCTGGAGCGCTACGCTCGGCGTTAGTCTTGGGGGATTCCGATGCGCAAAGTCATCCTCGGTCTTGGCCCGCCGCGCGGTTGAACTGAATGGTTTGCGCGGGGTAATCGATGACGACTTCAAACTGGCTGAGAACGTTGTGGCCGATGACGCCGGCGATTGGCTGACCCACGGCCTCGCTGAGTGGCGCGAAGAAGTCCGCCACCGCCGCCTTCAAGTCGGTCATCCTCGTTTCTCCAATCTGCAGCGAGTCGATCGAGGTGATGAAGCCGCCAATCACACCGGCTCCTCCCATCACCGAGAGCCTGCCGCGGTCGGCGAGGCCGAGCTCTTTCGCCTGCACCGGCGAAATTGCCGAGCCAGCGGCTCCCGTGTCCAGGGCGAAGGAGTATGGACCTTTGTCGTTCACCAGCACCGAGACAACAATCAGAGGCTTCTTCGCGCCAAGTTGAAACACGACGGGCTTGGCTTCTCCAGCGCGTGCCAAGCGTGCCTCGCCGGTTCCATCTAACTTGAGGACGCTGCGCGGGTAATCGATCGTCAGGCGGAAACTTTTGAGGAAGTTGTAGCCGATGTTGCCGTCGAGATTCGCTCCAATGCGCTCGCTCAGATTGTCCAGGATCTCGGTTACTCCGACCGGACTCGTGCCCAATGTGAATCCTCCAAGCGAGACGGACTGCACCTGGCCGAGAAACACCTTCGGCTGCCCACCACCGACTGCGAACGTCCCGGGCACTGGGGTTTCCGCTGAGTTGACCGCCAGCTTGTGCGCCAGCCGCTGCGAGAGCAGGAACGGCACCCCTGCCGCATTGCCGGTATCCAGAATGAAATCGAACGGGCCCTGGCCGTTGACATTCGTCGGCACCAGGATCAGCGGCAAGTTTGGGCCCGCATAGTGGAACTTCAGCTCCGTCGTCTTCACCGCTGTCCCTCGCGATTGGATCGGGTCGTGAGACGGCGTCGCGCATCCCGCCAACGTCAGCAACAGGGCGATCGCTGAAGAAGCTCGCACGCGCAGGCTCGGTTCGACCCTAACAGTTCTCGCCGCAATGGCCAACCGGTTCCAGGCATTGATAGCAGCTATCGCATGTCAATACAGTAGGCGCATCCATTGATCTGCGAGGCGCGCAGCTCGACCAGATGAAGGAGGGCCTCCTCAAGCCCGCTCTGACGAAGGTATCTCTCGAGGCCTAGCATCGCCTCATACACGCCGCGCGGCAGGATTGGTGGGCACAATGGCATTGCGGACGAGAGGATGTAGGGGCACGATGGGCTAATGGTTGCGCAGCGCGTGCGCCGGATTGCGATGGTTGGCTTCCCGGAGGCGCAGATGCTCGACATCTGCGGCCCGCTCGAGGTTTTCTCGCGCGCCTCCCGGGTGCTCTCCGACGAGGGGCGCAAAGAGCCTGACGTCTATACTGTCGAGCTGCTTGCGCGCCGCCCCGGCCCAGTCCGGACTTCTTCGGGGATCGAGGTCGTCGCCTCTCGCTCGTTCGAGAGCGTTCGAAACGGTCTGGATACGCTTTTGGTCGCCGGCGGCCGCGGCGTCCAGGCTGCGCTGGGCGACCGCGCGCTAATCGACTGGCTTCGCCGAATTGCGCCTCGCGTGCGCCGACTGGCGTCGGTGTGCACGGGCACATTCCTTTTGGCCGAGGCGGGACTGCTCGACGGCAAGAGGGTCACCACTCACTGGGGGAGCTGCGACAAACTCGCGGCGCGGTATCCGCGCCTGATAGTTGATCCGGATCCGATCTTCATCCGGCAAGGGCGCCTGTACACTGCGGCGGGCGTGACCTCGGGGATGGATTTAGCGCTGGCGTTGGTCGCCGAGGATCACGGGACG
>DATFTC010000101.1:0-6417 GCA_035262305.1 Myxococcaceae bacterium
ATGATCTTGTCGGCTAGTCGGGATGAGCTGCTTTCGAGCTCGACAGTGCGACGCCACTGATTGCGCAGGACTTTGAAGCAGAATAAGTGTCCAGGGCGTACGACTGAACCGAGAAGGCGCCGTGAAGCTTCTCTCCTTCACATGCCGCGGCCGCTCGAGCTATGGCGCCTTGATCGGCGAAGGCGTCGTGGAGCTCGGCCAAAGGTTGGGCGAATACCCGAGCCTGCGGGATCTCCTCGAGCGGCAGGGCCTTAAGGCTGCTGCCGAGGTCGCGGCGAGCAATTCGCCCGACTATTCGCTCAGCGAGATCGCCTTTCTGCCGCCCATCGTGGCGCCGGAGAAAATCATCTGCGTTGGAATCAACTACCGCGACCGCAACGAGGAATACCGAGACGGCTCCGAGCGGCCTCGATACCCCAGCATCTTCATGCGCGCGCCGGACTCTCTCGTCGGCCACCGCGCTCCGCTGCTCAGGCCACCGGAGTCCGCGCAGCTCGACTACGAGGGAGAAATCGCGGTCGTCGTCGGCAAGCCGGGACGCCGCATCCCGCCTTCGGAAGCGCTGCGGCACGTCGCAGGCTTGACCTGCATGAACGAAGGCACGCTCCGAGATTGGCTTCGGCACGCGAAGTTCAACGTCACGCCCGGGAAGAACTTCGACAAGTCCGGCTCGATCGGCCCCTGGATGGTGACCATGGATGAGCTCGACGGATTCGGCGGCATCCGGGTCACGACGCGCGTCAACGGCGAAGTCCGGCAGGACGACACCACGGACAACATGCTCTTTTCGATCGCGGATCTCATCGGCTACATCTCGACCTTCACCACGCTCAAGCCGGGCGACGTGATCGCCACTGGAACGCCGACCGGCGCGGGAGCGCGCCTCGATCCGCCCCGGTACCTCGTTCCAGGGGATATTGTGGAAGTCGAAGTCGGCGGCGTAGGCGTCCTCGTGAACACCGTCGCCGACGAGCGGATCGCAGCCGGCTCGGAGGCGCACGCTGCGAGATGAGCCTTCGCAAAATCATCCACATCGACATGGACGCGTTTTATGCGTCGGTTGAGCAGCGGGATGATCCCCAACTGCGGGGCAAGCCTGTAATTGTCGCTTGGCGCGGCAACCGCTCCGTGGTCTGCGCCGCTTCGTATGAAGCGCGGCGTTTTGGCGTGCGCTCCGCCATGCCCGCCGCTCGGGCCGAGCGCCTCTGTCCTGACGCCGTTTTCGTCCCCCCGGACTTTCCGCGCTACCGCGCTGTCTCGTTTGCCACGCGCGAGATCTTCAAGCGCCACACGGATCGAGTGGAGCCTCTATCCCTTGACGAGGCTTACCTCGACGTGACGGAAAACAAGACGGGCTTGCCCACCGCTACGCGCGTGGCCCGCACCATTCGCGAGCAAATCCGCGAGGAATTGAATTTGACCGCCTCGGCGGGTGTAGCGCCGAACAAGTTTCTTGCGAAGATCGCTTCCGACTGGAGAAAGCCGGATGGGCTCTTCGTCATCCAGCCTGAAGACGTAGATCAATTCTTGCTGCCGTTGTCCGTGGCGCGCCTGCCCGGCGTCGGCAAGGTGACCGAAGAGAAGTTAAAGAATCTCGGCGTACAGACAGTCGCCGATTTGCGAAAGCTGGATTCATCGACATTGGAAAGCCGCTTCGGCCGCTGCGGCGTGCGCCTCCATGAATTGGCCCTGGGCATCGACAACAGCGACGTTATCCCGGACAGGCCAACTCAATCTGTCTCAGCCGAGGATACTTTTGAGCGCGACGTGCCGCTGACCGAGACCGAGCCGATGATCCGTCGTCTCGCGGAGAAGGCGTGGGCTGCGTCCCGCAAGGAATCGCGTATCCCACGCACCGTGGTCCTGAAACTGAAGACAAGCGAGTTCAAAATTCTCACTCGAAGCCATACGCCGCGCGCTCCTCCCTCGTCGTGCGAGGAATTGACCAGCATCGCCCTCTCGCTGCGAGAGCGCGTTGGCCTGAACCCAGAGCAGCGCTTTCGCCTGGTTGGCGTTGGGTTGAGCAACTTTCGAGAATCGGACGACGCCTCAATTCAGAGCGCTCTTTTTCATTAGCTTCGTGCGTAGGAGCGGACGCTCTCCGTCTTGGACTAGCCGATCAGCGTCGGGCCTGCCTTGGCCGCGGTAACTCCCAGGCTGTCGAGGATTTCCCGCTGCAGCGCCACCAGCCGGGGATCCTCCATTTCCCGATCGCGAGGCAGGCCGACGCGTAGGCTCTTCATGATCGTGGCCGGGCGGCCGCTCAAAATCAGAACCTGGTCCGCCAGGTAGACAGCCTCCAGAGCGTTGTGGGTGACGAACATCACCGGCTTTCTCGCCTGTTGCCAGATCCGCAGCAACTCCGCGCGAAGCGCGCGGGCGGTCAGCTCATCCAGATGACTGAAGGGCTCATCCATGAGGAGAAGATCTGGCTCGATCGCGAGCGCCCGGGCGATCGCCACCCGCTGCTGCATCCCGCCCGAGAGCGCCAGAGGAAATTCGCGCTCGAATTGGGCGAGCCCCACCAGCTCGAGGTAGTGCGAAGCTCGCGCTCGCGCCTCGGCCGCTGCGGTGCCGGATGCCCTCAGCGCAAACGCCACGTTCTCTCGCACCGTCTTCCAATTGAGCAGCCGAGGTGTCTGAAACACGTAGCCGATTCGAATGCGGCTCGCGTCCAGGCGGGCGTCGTCGACGAGCACCTGGCCTGCGTCGGGGAGCGTGAGCCCGGCCACGATGTTGAGGATGGTGGACTTTCCGCACCCCGAGGACCCGACCACGCAGCAGAACTCGCCCGCCTCGAGGGTGAGGGACACATCTCGCAGCACCGCCAGGCTGCCGCCGTTCTGCCGCGGGAATTGTTTGTGAATGCCTCGGAGCGCAAGCTGCATGTCACAGAGCCACGGCCCGGCGCCAGCCGGTGATCCGCGCCTCCAAAGGCTTCAACAATCCATACTCCAGCGCCAGCATCACCAGCGTAAACGCGATCGTCCAGGCGAAGACATCCAGCATGGAGAAGATCCCGAACGAGTAATGAATCATGTAGCCAATTCCGTTGGACAGCCCGAGCAATTCTGCGATCACCGTCACTTTCCAGGCGAGCGAGAGCCCGAACCGGGTGGCAGCCAGGAGAAAGGGAACCAGCTGCGGGATCACGACGTCGCGGATCACCATCGCGCGGCTGGCGTGGAAGGCGCGCGCCATCTCAATCACCTCGTGATCGAGCGCCTTGGTCCCCTGCCAGATGTTCACGGTGATCAGAGGCTGAAGGACGATGAAGATGGTGAAGATGGGGGCGAGCTCCGAGATGCCGAACCACATCAGCGCGATCACCGACCACGCGAGGCTCGGAATGGTGAGCCCTACGACGATATTGGGTTCGAAGAAACGCTCGGCCGTGCGGTTGACCCCCATGAAAATCCCAAGGCCGATGCTGACCAGGAAAGCAGAGAGAAAGCCTGCCGCGACTCGCACCATCGTCGCGACCATGTGAACGGCGAACTGGCCTGAAACAATGATCTCCCAAACTCTTTTGAGCACGGGGATCGGTCCCGGCAAGAGCGACGGCGGGAAAAACCGGCTGATCGCGTGCCACACCACGAGCATGGTCGCGAGAGAAGCGAGGTAGACGAGGACCGGCCAGCGCTGCCAGATCGATGCGCCTTGGGCGACCTCTCGAATTGATGCGCCTTGGGCGACCTCACTTGAGGATGACGAAGATCTCATCTTTGGGCATTGCCGTGAGCAGCCCCAGCTCGACGTTCTTCTTGAGGAGCGAATTCATATTTCCGATCTGGGCGGAGTCCCACTTGGCCGCGTAGAGCGAACCCATCCGCTCCACGAGCCGCGCAAGCTGTTGCTCGTTCTCGATCATCAGCGATTGGCGATGTTCCTGCGCGATGGCCTTCGGGTTCGCCTGAATGATGGCCATGGCGTCCATCACAGTTCGAAACAGCTTGCGGGCCGCTCCTTGATGCGCTGCGATCCAGTCTTGATGCGCTCCGATGGCGAGCGCAACCATCGGTTGGCTGGTTTGCTCCTGCCAGAAGCGGTCGAAGCGCATCATCTCGCGGTATCCCTCGCTGACCAATCGAGTGACCAGCGGCTCGAAAACCACGAGCGCGTCCAACTCTCCGCGACTGAACAGAGCCATCAGCACCGGCGGAGGGGAGAGGGTGAGCTTGAAATCCCTCTCGAGGTCAAGGCCCTGCATCTTCGCGACGGTGGCCAGGCTGGTGTAGGTCATCGAGATTCGGTCGAGGGTTCCAATTTTTTTCCCTTTGAGGTCCGCGAGGCGATTGGCGGTCGATCCCTTCTGGAGCACAACCGAGTTGTGATTGATAAGCGCGGGCGCGAAGAGTCGAATTTTTTCGCCGGTGAGGTTCACCCGGGCGGCCGAGACCACAGGGAAAATCCCCGCTTCGGCCCGCCGAAGGACAACGGCCTGCTCAGTTGCCGCCGGATCGAAGTACTTCACGTCGAGGAGGATCCCGTTGTGCTCGTCTAACTTTTTTTCTTTGATCACCTCGCTCAAAAGCCCCACCGCGCTTCCCGGCGCGGGACTGGCGAAGACCGCTTTCTCCAGCGCGGCCGGCTCCGGGGCAGCACGAGCGATGACCGGCGCCGCCGCGACGACACAAGACACGAGCACTCGCATCGCTCTGCTCCCGTGGGAGGCGACTTTTCGATCGAGCGGTAAAACCAGCTCGGAAACCGAGTTTAATTTCACACTCGATGCGATCATGCGCCTCAGCACGCCTACTCCTCCTCGCGATACAAGCCGAGAGCGGAAAGCAGGGGCACGTCCTGAAGGGAAAAGAGAAGGGCCGGTTCGCTTCCCTCGTTGGCGTGCTCGTGCCGGGCGGAAGGCGGAACGACGAAGAAGTCGCCCTCCTTCCATTCGTACCGAACCCCGTCGATCAGGGTGCAGCCGGCGCCGCAGACGACGTGGTAGACGGCGCTGCTCGTTTGGCGGTGCGCTCGAGTGTGGACTTTGGGACGAATCATCTGAACGTAGCAGGCCATGGTCGGGAAAATCGAACGGCCCGTGCTGGGGTCGACGTACTCCATCATCACGTCGTCGAACGGGTTCGCCTCCAGCTGGGCGAGCTGGAGCATTGCGGCCTGGGCGGTCTGCCACCGATAATGAATCAGTCGCTGCGGACGCGTGCCGGTGCGCGTCCCGACTGGGCGCAGTCCCGCCGTGCCGAAGTATCGCTCGGAGAGCCCGGCGACCTTCCCGATCTGCTGACGCTCCTGCGGATGCCGGTGCTGAGTCAACGCCTCGAGGTACCGCACGATGGGCGAATCGAGGCCATCGAACCAAATCACCGGCTCGCTCCCCTCGTTGCCGTGGTCGTGCAGCATCGGGGTGGGCGTGAGCACGAGGTCGCCGGGCGTCATTAGGCACTTGTCGCCCTCGACGGTCGTATAGGCACCCTGCCCGCGCATCATGAAGCGGAGCGCATTCGGCGTGTGGCTGTGCGCAGGGGCGACTTCGCCGGGGAGCAGGTACTGAACCGCGACGGACAGCGTATGGGTGCTCGTCCGCTCGGGCACGCCTGGATTGGCGAGGCGAAGAATCCGCCTCTCGGTCCCTTGTCCCGGCGCAATGAAATCCGAGCTGCGCCGGAGCAGGGGCTCAATCTCCGCCCAACGCCAGACGCAAGGCTGAACCCCGGTCTTCTTCGATTCGATCAGCGGCCCTGGGCGGGACCACGGTGCATCCAGGCCGGCTGCTCGCACGAGCGCCAGATACTGGTCAAGCTCTTCGACGGAGCGCGTAGCCGGCCGAGCCATGCTCTTCTAGACCCTCACCAAGAACTGCTCGCCATTCCGCGCCTCCGGCGCTCTATGGTTGGACGGCACATTGGTCCCGCAGACACCATTTACTTACCCAGACATTGGAACTCTGTGTCAACCGCGGCGGCTGTTAACTCCAATTCGACTCACGAGCTCCCTGTTGGCCGTTGGCCCATTGTTTCAATCGGTGGAACCCTGTCGCAAAGCGCTGTTGCTGTGCGACGCGCGGCGCGAGGAGCTCGGCGGAGCGATCAAAGATGGAGCTGCCACTGCAACAGAATCTGATGCAACCAAGGCGTAGGAAAGTGGTCAGGCTGGTTGGGGAGCGTGCCGTTGGCGATTGTTTGCTCGTACTCCAACATCACTTTCGCTTTGTGTTTGCTGATGAAATAAGTCAGACCCCCCGCTCCTCTGAGGTAGCTGTTTGTCTTGGTATCGCTGTTGAACCAGTAGGAGCTTGCCTGCACCCCGATCGGGCCCCAGCGGTAACCGACCTCGCCATGAAGGCCATATCCGGTCTTCGGCGCTCCGTCGCCATAGTCGAAATGGTACCCGTCCAACGTGAAGACCGCCTCCTGGTCGCCGGCCAGCGCTACATCTGCGAAAAAGTCGGCCGAG
>DATFTC010000102.1:0-25344 GCA_035262305.1 Myxococcaceae bacterium
AACCGACGACGACCTCGATCGCGGCGCGCGAAGCGCGGTAGCAGGCGGCAAGCTGGTTCCGATGCTCTTTGCCTCCAGCGCGATGCCCAACGGCGTGGCTGGCTTGCTCAACACGATCGTGCGGGTTCTTCCTTCGGCCGACCAGCGCCCGGCGTGGAAAGGAACAGCTGGCAAGGAGGAAACAGAGCGCCCGCCGACAGCTGATCAGCCGCTGGCGGCGCTGGTTTTCAAGACGCACATCGATCCGCACGCTGGCAAAACGTCCTATGTTCGGGTGCTCTCGGGCGTCTTGCATCCCGATGCCCAGCTCATTTGCGTGGGCACGAATCAGCGGGAGCGCATCGCTCAGCTTCAACAAGGCATCGGTAAGGATGCGAGGCCTCTGCCCGAAGCCGTCGCCGGCGACATAGTGTTCACCGCTAAGCTCAAATACGCTCGCACCGGCGACACGCTCAGCGATGAGAAGCACCCTTTCACGCTCACACTGGCGAGTCGACCGCCGCCGCTCTATTCCAGGTCGGTTCAGACGGCCAAGGGCTTGGAGGAGAAGGTGGCGGTTGCGCTCCAGCGGCTGGTGGAAGAGGATCCCGGCCTTGCGTTCTCGCACCAGGAGGAGAGCCGAGAGCTGATCATGTCCGGGCTCGGAGCGATGCAACTGGAAATCGCGCTCGAGCGCCTTCGTCGTCGAAGCGGGATTGATTGCAAGCTGGGTCCGCCGCGGATTCCGTACCGAGAGACGGTCACTCGAAAGGTGACCAACGTGGAGGGTAAACAGAAAAAGCAAACCGGAGGTCACGGGCAGTTCGGGGTCTGCTACATCGATCTTGAGCCGCTGCCGCGAGGCAGCGGTTTCGTATTCGAAGACGCCATCGTGGGTGGGGTGATTCCGAGGCAATTCATTCCTTCCGTTGAAAAGGGCGTGGTGAGAGCGGTTTCCCAGGGCTTGATCGCCGGTTATCCCGTGGTGGACGTGAAGGTGAGGCTGGTCGACGGGAAATACCATTCGGTCGATTCATCGGACGCCGCGTTCCAGGTCGCGGGATTCCGCGCGTTCCGGGCTGCGGCCGCCGGTTCGCATCCGGTATTGCTCGAGCCCATCGTCAAGATGGAGGTCACGGTTCCGAGCGAGTCAATGGGCGATGTCGTCGGAGACCTCAACAGCCGGCACGGCAAGGTCCTCTCGACCAACATCTCCGGTGACACGACCATGATTGCAGCCTATGTGCCGCTTGCACAAACGCTCGAGTACGAGCCGGTGCTCACGGGAATGACGCGCGGTCGGGGAACATTCACGATTTCCGTCGATCATTACGACTTCTGTCCGCCGCCGGTGCAGGAGAAGATCGTCCGAGAGAGCGGGTTCAAAGCAGTCGTCGAGGAAGACTGAGCAGCTGTTGGCCGAGGCGAGGCCAAGGGCGCGATTCCGCGGAGCGGGTGATGATTCAACATCGGTGGATCCGGCATGTTGGTGTCCTAGCTTCTTGCTGGTCGATTGCGCTTTTTGAGATCTCGGCGCACGCGCAAAGTACCAGCACTGACTTGAGTCCCCTGAGGGACCTCGCCTCGCAATGCGGAATCTGGATCGGTCCTGCCGTTGCCTACGACCCACTGACCGGAGAGGCGATCTACGCCGATACCCTCGGCAGGGAGTTCAGCATCCTCACGCCCGAGAACGACATGAAGTGGGCGCCAATCCACCCGCAGCAGTTTCAGTACAGCTTCGAGCGCGCCGACGCGCTGGTTGCATTTGCCGGAGCGAACGGCATGACCGTTCACGGTCACACCCTCGTTTGGCACTCTGCAATCCCGAGCTGGCTCTCATCGGGCAGCTTTACGCGCGACGAGATGATCGACATCCTGCGCGACCACATCTACACGGTGGTGGGTCGCTACAACGGAAGCATTGCCGCCTGGGATGTCGTCAACGAAGCAGTGAACGACGACGGCAGCCTTCGAAGCACGCTTTGGCTCAGCAGCATCGGCCCGGAGTATCTCGACCTCGCCTTCTGGTTCGCGAGCGATGCGGATCCAAACGCACCGTTGGTCTACAACGACTATGGGAACGAGAGCATCAACGCCAAGTCGAACGGGATCTACGAGTTAGTTTCCGGCATGCTCGCGCGCGGCGTCCCCATTCACGGAGTGGGCTTCCAGTTCCACATCACCCTCGGCGGCATCGACCTCGCAAGCTTCGCGCAGAACATGCAGCGCTTCGCCGACCTCGGCCTCGGGATTTACATCAGCGAGCTGGACGTTCGAATGCAGCTTCCGGTCACTTCCGAGAACTTCGCGACTCAGGCAAACATCTATGCCGGGATTCTCGATGCGTGCCTGGCTCAGCCGGCGTGCCGAGTGTTCCAGATGTGGGGATTCACCGACGCACACTCTTGGGTGCCCTCATCTTTTCCAGGCTACGGCGCAGCGCTGATCTTCGACGAGATGTACCAGCCCAAGCCTGCGTACGACGCGCTGGCGCAAGGTCTGAGTCAGTGCCCATCCCCGGTCGTCGGCGCGAAGTCTTCGCACCGCTCGGCGAACGTTTCCAAGCCGCTCGCCCCGGCGCAATGAGGTAGCTCCCTCTCGCGTACTGAGGGCGTGCGAGTAAAGAATAGCGGATCGAGGTTTCGCCGACCGGCTCAGTGGATCATCGAGGCCGTCCTGGAAGGCGCTCTGGACGAGATGATTTTCCTGCTTCTGTTGGGGTTGTGGATTCTCGCTGATCGCGGGTTCCACCACTGATTCAGCGGCCTTTGGTGGCATTCGATTCGGCAGCTGATTCGCTCCGCGCCCGGTGCCGGATTTCTGGAACCGGCGCGGTTTGGGATTAGCGTGTGGCGAAGATGGAATTGAAGAACAGCTCGGCGTCCGAAGAACGGTTGAGGCTTCGGATCTTCGCAGGTCTCTGGATTTTCGCCCTGGCCGTGCTTGTCGTCTTCCGCTCGGCGGTCCTGCCCTTTGCAGGAGCAGCGTTGATCGCTTACGTCGTCGCGCCCGCGGTCGACCGAATTGCGTCCATCCGCGTCGGCAAGCGAACGATTCCGCGCTGGGTGGCAATCCTGATCATCTACGCTTGCTTTTTCCTGCTCGTCTACGTCGTTCTGACCGCGGTGATTCCACAAATCTACCGCGAGGTCGCGCGCATCGCTCGCGAGGCTCTTGACTTCACCAATTCACTGACTCCGGATCGCATCGAGGAGTTGGCGCAGCGGGCCGAGAGTTGGCTGAGCGACCACGGAGTGCCGCTGGCGCTGTCCAGCCGCTCGCTGGAAGGCGGCGAAATCGATGGGACGACGATCCCACCCGCGGGCCAACCGAATTCGCCCTGGAGCATGGCGCTCGATCTGAAGCAGCTCATTCACGACATGACGATCAAGTTTTCCACGATGGTGCAAGAGAATCTGACGAACATCTTCTCCATCTCCCGCAGCATCGCCGGAGGGATCATTGCATCCATCTTCACCCTCTTCTTCATCTTGATGGTGGCCGCTTTCTTCTCGGTGGACGCGAGCGGTATCAAGGCTTATTGCCGGACGCTGATTCCATCCGAGTACGCCGCCGACGCGCGAGAGCTGATCCGGCGAATCGACCGGGCGCTCGCGGGGGTGGTGCGCGGTCAGCTGACGATCTGCCTCGTCAACGGCACGCTGACTTTCATCGGCCTGATGGTGTTCGGAGTGAAATTCGCCTTCGTGCTGGCGACGATCGCCCTGCTGTTCAGTTTGATCCCGATCTTCGGCACGATCATCAGCTCGGTGCCGATCGTCCTCATCGCGCTTTCACAAAGCTGGAAAAAGGGCCTGGGGATGCTCCTTTGGATCATCGGGATCCACGCCCTTGAAGCATACTTTCTCAATCCGAAAATCCTGGGGACTGCGGCCCGAATTCACCCTGTCGTCGTCGCCTTCGCCTTGATCGCCGGCGAACGTACCTACGGGCTTGTCGGAGCGCTGTTTGCGGTTCCGCTGGCGGCGATCGCGGTGGCCTGCTTTGACTTCGCGCGGGTGAAGGCGCTCGGCCTCCCCCAGACGCCAGCCGACGCGGCCGCCACCGAGACGATCATCGCGCCGACGAAGTGATTCTACCGATTCATCGAACCGAGGAACTCGGCATTCGACTTGGTCGGGCGCATGTGCTTGAGGACAAACTCCATTGCATCCACCGGAGTAAACGGGTGGAGGACCTGCCGAAGCGCGGTGACGCGCGTCAGGTCTTCCATCGGCAGCAACAGCTCCTCCTTGCGGGTGCCGGACTTGTTGATGTCGAGGCAGGGGAAGATGCGCTTTTCCATCAGCTTCCGATCGAGGACGATTTCGGAGTTACCGGTTCCCTTGAACTCTTCGAAAATGACTTCGTCCATCCGGCTGCCGGTGTCGATCAACGCGGTACCCACGATGGTGAGCGAGCCGCCCTCCTCGATGTTCCGCGCGGCGCCGAAGAACCTCTTTGGCTTGTGCAATGCGTTGGAATCGACGCCACCGGAGAGGATTTTTCCCGAGGGCGGCACCACGGTGTTGTAGGCGCGCGCCAGCCGGGTGATCGAGTCGAGCAAGATGCAGACATCGTACTTCTGCTCGACCAGCCGCTTCGCTTTGTCGATCACCATTTCCGCCACCTGGACGTGGCGCGTGGCCGGCTCGTCAAACGTCGACGAGACCACCTCGCCGCGCACGCTGCGCTCCATGTCGGTGACTTCCTCCGGGCGCTCGTCCACCAGCAACACGATGAGGATGATGTCCGGATGATTTTGCGCAATCGCGTGCGCGATGTTCTGGAGCAGAACCGTCTTGCCCGCCTTCGGCGGCGCGACGATTAAGCACCGCTGTCCAAGCCCGATGGGCGTGAACAGATCGATGATCCGAGTGGTCATCTCACCGCTCTCGTGCTCGAGCTTCAGCTTGCGAGTCGGGTAGAGCGGCGTGAGGTTGTCAAAGAGAATCCGGTCCTTCGCTTCCGGTCCGAACGGATCGACGAAGTTGACCTTGTCCACCCGCTGCAGGGCGAAGAAGCGCTCTCCTTCGCGGGGCTGGCGAATGGGCCCGGTGACGGTATCCCCGGGGCGGAGGTTGAATCGCCGAACCTGAGAGGGCGAGACGTAGATGTCATCGGGGCTGGGCTGATAATCCGAATCCGCGCTGCGCAAAAAGCCAAACCCGTCGGAGAGCAGCTCGAGAACACCCTCGGCGTGAACTTCGAACCGCTTGTCGGCAATTCCGGACAGGAGCGCGAAAATCAGCTCCTGCTTTTTCAACCCTTGAGCCCCCTCGATGTTGAAATCGTGCGCCATCTTCGACAGCTCGGTGATCTTCATCCGCTTCAAATCGTTGAGCTTGATCACCTGCATCGGCTCGCCGATTCGCGGCACGACCACCGGCGCCGCCTCGGGCGCCGATGCGGCGTTTTGCTCGCCGGTCGGCTGCGCCGCTCGTCCATCCTGCAGCTCGTCATCGCGAACCGGCCGGGGGATCGCAGTCAGCATGGGGCGCCCGGCCTCGGTCGCCTGGGCCGGCTCAGCATCTTCTTTGCTTCGGCGGCCGCGGGCGTGCTTTTCGCCCTCCTCCTTTTCGGCGGTACGGCCGCGGCGGCGTTTCGGGCGAGCTTCGTCCGAGGATTCGGTATCAATAGAGGGAGGAGATTGAGGAACCACTTCTTTGCTGGAACGTGCTTTTCGCATATGCGGGATGGCGTGCTTCGTCGGTGTTTGGGGGGATGTCGAAGAGCCCGGCTTGGCATTGGGCGAGAGCGACTTTGAAATTTCGTAGAGCCGTGGAAATTCCTCGCCCAGAAACTCCACGGGATGAAACTTTGAGGAGAAGGGGCGGCACCCGAAAAAGAGCGCCCTTGATACGAAAGAAACGTTATTGATCGGCTAGGTCGGTGTCAAGACATCTTGCAGGGATTGTCTTGAAGCCGCCTGGCCGCACCATCCCGCGAGGGAGCGATTCGTGGATAAGGCCCACGCCGAACAGCGCATCCGAGAGCTGCGCCAGCAGATCAGTCATCACAACTACCGCTACTACACCCTGGATGATCCCGAGGTGAGCGACGCTCACTACGACCGGCTGACGCAGGAGCTCGCTCTCCTTGAGCAGCAGTTTGAGGACCTGGTCACCCCGGACTCACCCACTCAAAGGGTCGCCGGGGCCCCATCCGAGAAATTTGAGAGGGTGATTCACCGCATCCCCATGTTATCGCTGTCGAACGCCTTCGACGACAGCGAGCTGGTGGAGTTCGACGAGCGAATCCGGAAGCTGCTCGCGATCGAGCAGGTGAGTTACGTCTGCGAGCCAAAGCTCGACGGCCTGGCGGTGGAGCTGATCTACGAGAGGGGGGCGCTGGTCAAGGCGTCCACGCGCGGCGACGGAGCGATTGGCGAGGACGTGACCGCAAACGTAAAGACGGTGCGCAGCGTGCCTTGGCAGTTGCGGCCGGAGGAGGACGTTCCCTCGTACCTGGAGGTTCGCGGCGAGGTCTTCATCAGAAAGGCCGACTTTCTCAGGCTGAATCAGCGCCGCGAAGAGGCCGGCGAACCGCTCTTTGCCAACCCGCGCAATGCGGCGGCTGGGTCGCTACGCCAACTCGATCCGAAGATTACCGCCGCCCGGCCGCTGTCGCTTTTTCTCTACGAAGTCGGCGACGTCGCCGGGGTTAAGTTCAAGGCGCACTGGGACAAGCTCGAGCTGTTCCACAAGCTCGGGTTGCCGGTGAACCCGAGGAATGTCAGGGCGTTAGGCCTTCAAGAAGTCCGCCAATCCTACGAGCGGTTCCTCGCTGAGCGCCACGACTTCCCCTATGAGATGGACGGGATGGTGGTCAAGGTTGACAGCGAGGACCAGCGCCGGCGACTTGGCCAGGTTTCAAAGAGCCCCCGGTGGGCGGTGGCCTACAAATTCCCGCCCGAGGAGGAGGAGACGCAGGTCGAATCCATCGGGGTCAACGTCGGTCGAACTGGAGCGCTTACGCCAGTTGCATTTCTCAAGCCGGTAAAGGTCGCCGGCGTCACGGTATCGCGCGCTACGCTGCACAACGAGGACGAGCTTCGGCGCCGGGACGTCCGCGCGGGCGACTGGGTACTTATCCGCCGCGCGGGCGACGTCATTCCCGAAATCGTCAAGGTGATTACTTCCAAGCGGACCGGCTCAGAAAAGGAATTCGAGTTTCCTCGGCAATGCCCGGTTTGTGGCGCCGCGGCCGTCCGCGATGAGGAGGGAGCTATCGTCCGGTGCACGGGGGTAGCCTGCCCAGCCCAGCTTCAGGGCAACATCCGGCACTTCGCTTCGCGCGGCGCAATGGACATCGACGGCCTCGGAGAAAAGCTGTGCGCCCAACTCGTGGGCAAGGGCCTGGTAAAGGACTACGCCGACCTTTACCAGCTCGACGCGGCCAAATTGTTGTCCGTGGAGCGCATGGGAGAGAAGAGCGCCCAGAACCTGATCGACTCAATCGAGCGCTCAAAGAGCACGACGCTGCGCCGCTTCCTTTATGCGTTGGGGATTCGCCATGTGGGTGAGGCGACGGCGAAATTGCTCGCCGATCACTTCATGAGCATCGGCGCGATGAGCGACGCCAGCGAACAGGAGCTGATGCGGGTGAAGGAAGTCGGACCGGCGATGGCCAAGGCGATTCGCAGCTTCTTCGCCGAGCCGCAAAACCGCGCGGTGATCGCCCGACTGCTCGAAGCGGGTGTTGAGCCAGCCCCGCCAGCCGAACTGAGACTTGGCCCTTTTTCGGGCAAGACCGTCGTGCTAACCGGCGGACTTTCGACGCTGAGCCGAGAGAAGGCAAAGGAGGAGATCGAGCGTCGCGGCGGGCGAATATCCGGCAGTGTCTCGGGAAAGACGGATTGGGTGGTCGCCGGCGAGGATGCCGGCTCCAAGCTCCACAAGGCGCGGGAGCTTGGGGTTAGAATACTCACCGAGAGGGAATTCCAGGAGTTGCTGAAAGAACGCCAGTGAGCCATCCACCGATGGATCGAATCCAAGCCAAAGTGCGGATCAAAGGAAGGGTCCAAGGAGTGCTCTTTCGGCACAGTGCCAGGCTCGAAGCCGGTCGCCTCGGAGTCACCGGGTGGATCCGGAATTGCGCAAACGGCGACGTGGAAGCCACCGTCGAGGGCCCGCGCGAACGGGTGGCGGCGTTCATCGCGTGGTGCAAGATGGGACCTCCGCACGCGAAGGTGGAGCAAGTCGAGGTGCAGGAGTCGGCCGCCACCGGAGAATTCTCCTCCTTTCGGGTGGACCACTAATGACCGAGTATGCGCTCGCGCCGCTCGCCAACGTGCTCGGAATTCGCAGCGGCTCCAAGGTGTCGGTGATCAATCCGCCCTCCGGATTCGTGCAGCGGCTCAACCCCCTCCCGGACGGCGTCGAGTTTCTCGTCACCGCGCGAACGGGGCTGGATATCATTTTGTTCTTCACCGAACGCCCCGAGGATTTGGTCGGCCGCCTTCCCGCGCTCTCGAGGGCGATGGCGGTGACAGGGGGAATTTGGATTTGCTGGCAGCGAGCGCCGGCTCGTTTGTCGGAAGACTTCATCCGTCAAGCAGCGCTGGAGATCGGGCTGATCGACGACAAGCGCTGCGAGATCGACGAGGCGTGGTCGGGGCTGCGCCTGATATGGAAGCCGCGAGGTCGCGCCGAGAAGCCGCGGCAAAGGAAATCACCGCCGGCCGCTCAGGCATAGTTCCCGGAGAGTGGGCGCCCAGCTCGCCGCGCTTTCCACGGCGATCCGTCCGAGTCGGCGGCCGTCCTGGGCAATGAAATCTACGTACGGCGTGCGCAGCAGCTTGCCGTATCGCAGCTCCACGCGGGCGACGCGGTCCAGCGGCAGCGTCACAATTCTCCTTCCACCTGAAAAGAGCACGAGCTGCTCGCGCGTGAAAAAAGCGCTGCCCGGCGTCAGATAGCCGCCGCGACTGACCAGCAGCACCGGCTCCGGGGGAACGAGAGCGTCGTCCAGCATCCGCCGTGCCGGTGCCTGGCTCCATTGCTGGTACAAGCGCAGCAACATCGCGTAGAGCAGCGCACCGAACAGAGGAAGAAGTAGCGCCGCCGCGAGCCACGCGGTAGGTAAACCTGCCCGGCGGCCCGCATACAGGATCGCGATTGTTCCGGCGCAGGGCAGAAGGAGAAGCGGCCACAGCAAGCGCTTGAGGAGAGGCACTTTTGTGTCGTCCCGCAACGAATCTAACGCGAAACCTTTGCATCCTGGCACCGGACGTGAAAGGCTTTGTCAAGTGCTCCCTGCAGTGCCGCCATTGGGGCGGCGAACGGGAGTCAGGATTTTTGATGGGATGCGTCCTCCGGAGCCGCTGCGCGCACCGACCTGAACGCGCCACTCACCTGCCCCAAGAGACCGAGCCAGTTTCGACCGGGACCGGGTTGCGTGGCGCGAGGCGGCTGCCGACGGTTCGACGGAAGGAGCAAAACCCCGGCGGCGCGGTGCTGAGCGGGGAACCGGACGTGTCATTCAACCTGGGTATGACGATCGGCAGTTTGGCGAGATGGGAAACAGGCGGGGCACTTGCCCGCTTCTTCCACCTCGGCACGACGGTGCCCAGGACCCCTTTTAGAGCGCATCTCGAAATTCGCGGAGCGGCCGCTTCCCATCCGGCCGATCTCTCTCTTTCGGGCGCGCGGTCGGGGTTTGGCCATGAGCAGCATTCTCGTGATCAACGCGGCGGGTCGGGAGACCCGGGTCGCACTGGTCGAGAACGGACAGATTGCAGAGTTTTATCTCGAGCGGAAGAAAGATAAGGGAATCGTCGGCAACATCTACAAGGGGCGCGTCACCCGGGTGCTCCCGGGGATGCAGGCCGCCTTCGTAGATATCGGGCTCGACAAGGCGGCTTTTTTATACGTCACCGACGTCTTCTACGATCCCGACCTCTCCCGAGCGCAGTTCGAGCTGACCGAGGGTGAGCACGACGATGCGCCGGAGGTTCCGGAACTGGCGGATCATCCCGAGGAACCGCTCAGCCACGCAGCCCCCGAGACGGAGCTCGGCGCGAGCGAAGCACCGTCGCTTGAGCCAGCCGCTCGGGAGGAGTCGGGAGCGGATTCTCCGCTGAACGCGGCTGTCCAAGCGGAGCCGGCGATTGTTGCGCCTCCGCTTGAGCCTGTCCCGCCGATGGCCGCGAGCGGCGATGGGACGCCAGTGGCGCTGCCGCATGCTCCGCCCTTGGAATCCCCGGTGGCGGTTAAAGCCGAGGGTTCGGCTGCCGAACTCCAAGTGGGGCCAGTGGAGACGGTCAGCGCCTCTTTGGCTCGCGACGAGAGTCCAGCGGCACCTGTCGCACCTTCCGCTGAATCCGATGTGCGGGGCGAGCGGCGTGCCAAAGACCGGCAGCGCTACGCTCGCGAGGAGCGAGAGAGAGGTCGCGCCCGGCACGATGACCGGTTTAAGAACCGCAAGCCGGCGCGAATCGAAGAGCTGCTCAAGGTGGGACAGGAAGTGCTGGTCCAGGTCTCGAAGGATCCGATCGGGACCAAGGGGGCGCGGCTGACCTCGCACATCTCCATCCCCGGTCGTCATCTGGTGTTCATGCCGACCGTCGATCACGTCGGCATCAGCCGGCGAATTTCAAATGAGAAGGAGCGCAGGCGGCTGCGGGAAATCGTGGATCGACTCCGGCCTCCCGGCACCGGCTTCATCGTGCGCACGGTGGCCGAGAATGTCCCGCAGGAAAAGCTCGAATCAGACATTCGATTCCTGATCGGCGTGTGGAACGAGTGCGTTCGGCGGAACGAAAAAAATCCAGACCCCGGACTCCTCTACCCGGATCTCGACCTCATTCTCCGCGCGACAAGAGATCTCTTCGCTCACGACGTCGAAAAACTGGTCGTCGATGATCGCGACGAGTACGAGCGCATCCTCGGCTTCATCGGTCCGCAGGATCCCGAGCTTCGCGATCGCGTTCTGCTGCACGAGGGGGAAGAGCCGATCTTCGACGCCTACGGAATCGAGCAGGAGATCAACCGCGCGGTCCAGCGCAAGGTCTGGCTGCGAAGCGGTGGTTACCTGGTCATCGATCAGGCAGAAGCGTTGACTGCAGTCGACGTCAATTCAGGACGGTACGTGGGGAAGAAGAGCCTCGAGGAGACCATCACCAAGATCAATGTCGAGGCGGCAAAGGAGATCGCGTACCAGCTGCGACTGCGCAACATCGGCGGAATCATCATTTGTGATTTCATCGACATGGAGAAGTTGTCCAATCGCGACAAGGTCTTCAAAACACTTCAAGACGCCCTCGGCCGCGACAAAGCAAAGACCAACGTCCTGCGGATTTCCGAGCTCGGCCTGGTGGAGATGACCCGCAAGCGGGTGCGCGAGTCGATCGGCCGCATCCTTCACGAAGACTGTCCGTACTGCGACGGCCGCGGATACGTGAAGACCGCAACCACCGTCGCGTACGAGATCTTTCGCTACATTCGCCGCGAAGCAGCAACCTTCAAAGAGCCCATCCTGGTCATCAACTGCAGCGCAGACGTGGCCCGGCTGCTGCAGGGCGAAGAACGCCAGGAGCTGCGACACCTGATGGATCGCTTCAACAAATCCATTCAGGTAAAGGCGCAGCAGAACTACCATCCCGAGCAGTTCGACGTTTACGGCAAGGCCGTGCAAGGTCCGGAGCTGAAAGAGACTCCCTTCGACGCGCGCGCCAACGCATCGACCGAGGCGGTCCACGCGAAGTCCGAGCGCTCTTGATCGGACAAACCCGCTGGCGTGCATCGCTCTGCTCGAGCGATTCTCCTCGGAAGAAAAATCCGTAGGAGTATTGGAGAGTTGGCAAATCGATTGGCTTGCAACCGTGCCCTGTTCTGCTATGGTTCCACGGGCGGTGACACGGACGAAAACCCGTAATTCCGCGGGGTAGGCGCACCGGGGAGAGAGCGAATGCTCAAGTCCGACTTGATCAACATCCTCGTTACGAAACGCGGGATTACGCAGAAGCAAGCCGAGGCGACGATCGAGACGATATTCGAGTCGATGAAGGAAGCTCTCTGTCGCGGGGAGAACATCGAGATTCGCGGGCTCGGCGCGTTTCACGTGAAGAATTATCAGGGATATCAAGGGCGTAACCCAAAGACTGGAGAGGTCATCCCGGTGAAGCCGAAGAGGGGTCTACTCTTTCGCACCGGGAAGGAGCTGCGGGATCGCGTGAATCGGCCCGAGGGATCCACGGGCGCAGGCGCAGAGGGCGGCGGCCCCGGACCGAGCGGCACTCCGGCGTAGCCGCGCGCCGATTACTGCAAGTCCGGTTCGAAAAACCGCGTCAGAGCTTCGCGCTCGCGGTGAGCATCGTCCATTGCGAGCTCGATCAGGTCCTTTGCGTACTCACCGTCGAAAAGCAAATAACTTGCGAGGTCTGCCTCGCTGACCAACTGACTCTGAGCGATTCGGTGAAGCAGTTTCGTTGGAAGCGAGTGTTGGACAAGCGCGCTGGTGCGAGCCCGTCTCGCGTGAGCCGCGGCGATCGTCGCGATGTCGCGCGACGGCCGAATGACGAGGTCGTCGACCAATCGGTAGGGTTGGCCCCTGGTGCGCTGCACTACCTCGTTGATCTTCGGGATGAAGCCTTCGCCAAACAGCTCGCTGCCCGCGCGCAGCAGGTTGTTGAAGCGCCGGAGTCGGTCCAAGTCGTAGTCCGTGTGATCGAGCATCAGGGCGTTGAGAACCTTGCCCATCAGCAGCGGCGTCGTGGGATAGGTCGACAAAGGTCGCGTTGGGCGCTTCCCATCCTGCGGGCGGTGCTTCAGAGAGATGAGGAGCACCTTGCGCGCTCCCAACCTCAGCGCCGGGCTCAGCGGCGTCGTCTGGCGCAGGCTGCCATCGCAGAAGAACTCGTCCCCGATCTTTACCGAGCGAAAGAGCAGCGGGATTGCGGCGGAGGCCAGGGCGTGCTCCGGGCTGATGACTGCTTCGCGCGCTTCGGTGTACGGGTCGCGGCTCCACGGGGGTACCCCGCCCTCGGCGCGCTGCACGAAGACCACCGAATTGCCGCTCGCAATCTCGGTGGCAGTGACCGACAGTGCTGAGAAAAGTCCGCGGGCGAGGTTTGCGGAGATGCGCGGCCAGGAAGAGCGGGTTCGAACCATCTCCTCCAGCGGCTCGGGATGAAAGATGTCGTAGAGGCGCCAACCCTCCGAGCGGACCGGCGTGTTCGTGGCGGCGCGCCACATCTTGCGCGTCAAGCTCCAGAGGTTTTCGCCCTCGACTTTGTACACTCTTTCGAGCGAAAGCTCGGACCACATGTCGCACAGCGCCCGGCCCTGCTGCTGTGGCGCGTCCATCGTCGCGGCAAGAAAACAGGCGGTTACCGCGCCTACCGAGGTGCCGCTGAGGATGTCGAAGCGAACTTGATCGCGCACCGCCGCGGGAAGCTCTTCGCGAAGGTAACGAACGATGCCAGCCTCGTAGGCCCCGCGCGCGCCGCCGCCCGAAAGGACAAGAGCAATGGGCCGCGTTGCAGGCGGCCTGCGCTGGATTGCGACTCTTTCGCCGGCGCCCGCTGTCTCCACCTTCGCTTGCCTTAGCGTTCTACCTCGCTCGCCGGCTTAGCTTCCGGTGTGGACTTCAGTCGATCGACGAGCTCCATCAGGTCCGTCCCACGGAATGGTTTGTGGATATAGCCATCGGCGCCGGCCTTCATCGCCGCCGCTACATCGGAAGGCTTTGCCTTGGCAGTGAGCATGTAGAGCGGCACCGAGCTGGTGGCTGGGTCGCTCTTAATCATCCGGCAGACGGTAATCCCATCCATTCCTGGAAGAACGACGTCGAGCAGGATGAGTCGGAATGCGCCCGCCTTCGCCAACCTAAGTCCCTCGAGCCCATCCGAAGCGCAGTCCACACTCACGGCACCCTCGCTTAGCATGCTTCGTACGAGCTCGCGGATAACGGGCTCATCCTCTATGAGCAGAATCCTAAAATCGTTTTCCGACCAATCCGACATTCACGGCAAGTATAGCCCTCCTGCGGGACGACGCCCTATTCGTAGGCACGGTACCCGAACACGCACGACCCGGGTGGTGACCAACCCATCAGATCTCGGCAACCCCGTCCAGCTCCGTCCATCCTTCCAGCCCGTTGGGAAGGCGCACCTTCACGAACTTGCCGGAGCGCTCGAGCAACCTGAGCTTCAGGCCAGAATGTACTTCGAACGACACCTTCGCCGAATCCTTCGGAAGCTCACGCGCAGGCAACGTCCTTGCCATGACCACCGCCTCCGAGATTGTCTCGCGTACATACATATGGGCGACCAGCAACAACCCCGCCGGAAGCGCGATTGCCAGAGCAGAGCCTGCGACGACCGCGGTCAAGATGCGACGGCCTGATACGAAGCGCCGCAGCATGATGAGCAGCAGGCTGAGTTCCCACGCGGCGAGGAACAGCCAAGCCACTGCGTTTTCGGAAGTCGCACCCACCACGCGCTGAAGGAACGGATCCTCGCTCGGCCCGCCGACGATTTGATCCAGCTGCTTCGATCGCGCCAGCGCGAGGTTGGCATCGACGTCGGACGCGCCTCCCGCTCGCCGCGCGCGCTCCAGGTAGAGAACTGCGGCGCCAAGGTCTCCTTGCGCGAGGAAGTTGGTTCCAAGATTGAAGAGGACGTCCGGACCGCCGAATCCGTGGTCCAGCAATTTCTGATAGCCCTCGCGAGCGGTCGCGTAGTCCTCTCGGTCGTAGGCATCATTGGCCTGACTGAACAACGACTGCGCTTCCTCGGCAGTGTAATACGAGCCTTGGGCGAGAATGGCAGCGAGCACAGCAGCGATCATTTCTGCTCCCAGCTTTCGATCGCCGACTCGGCATCATCGAGCACCCGCTCTCGCGCGGGTTCCGCGCCACCGGGCGCGAACCTCGCCACCTCGCAAAGCTCGAGCACGAGCATCACTTGCTTGCGGCAGTTCTCGGGGACGCCCGCCGCGGTCATCCGCGCGTCGAGCGAATCGCGGGTTAACCCGACCACGGGAACGCTCAGCTTCGCCTCGAGGAACTGGACCAGTGCCCTTTCGACCTCGGCGTAGAATTTCGCCGGGTTGCCCGTTTCTTTCAGCTTCTCCGCCGCGGCGAGTCGCCGGCGCGCAGCCCGCGCCCTCTTCTTCTTGAGGCTGGTTTCGTCTTCGTTGCTCAGGCGGGCGCGCACGAATCCCGCCAGTGCGAGCGCGAGCCAAGCTCCGATCGGCGCCAGAAGGGCAGGAACGAAGAAGCGTTTGCGCCAGATGGGCTGGCCGGGCGCGGCAAAATGCGCCTCGTGACGAATCGGCCGCAACCCGCCAGCGGCGAGAACGTTCTTCGCCGCGCCCGAGTCCACAGACCCAGAGGCGCCGGAAGCGAGCAGCTTCGCTCCCTCGGAACCGGTGACCGAAAGCTCGATCGGCTCTGTCTTGTTGCTTTCATACCGACCGCTCTCCGGATTGAAGAACAAGAACGTCAGCCCGGGCAGCGTCAGGGTCCCCGTTTGCTGAGGCATCAGCAGATATTCTTGGACGCGGCGACCGCCAACCTTGCCTTTGCTGGTGCTGGGTTTGTCGGTCACCGTTGGATCGTAGATCCGCACCGAGGACGGCCCAACGAGCACAGGCAGCACCGTATTCTTGAGATTGCCACGGCCTTCGAGGCTCACTTTCACCGTGACCGGTTGCCCCAGCTGAACTTGCGGCTGAGAGATCTCGGCCGACAGTCGCCACCTGCCGACGTTCGCCGCGGTGAAAGCGCTGGGGGCTCCCGGAGGGAGAGGCTTCACCTTCAAAGAAAGCTCGTTTCCGGTGCGGTGCAGGCGCCGTCCCGCAAAGAGGAAGCCGGTGGTGATGTCCGCTTCCGCAGATCCAATAGCGATCGACCCCGCCTTCATCGGAAACAGCGCTCGCCGCTTGAGCAAGTATGCCCGATACGGAACGCCATTGAGCACTTTCTGCTCGCCTGAAAGCTGGGTGGGGCTCTCCAGGTCCTCGCTCCAGAATCCGTCGGTTTTCGGAAGATTCACCGCATCGACCGAGGAGAGATCGACGCGCGAGAAGATGTAGACGGAGAGGGTAACCTGGTCGCCCACGAAAACCTCGTCCCGGTCTAGAGACGAGCGGAGGAACAAATCGGAGTCCGAGCGCGGGACATCGACCTCGGGAAAATCGTCCTGCTCGTCGTCAAATCCCGGAAGGCCGGGGAAGCGGAATCGCCGAAACGGATCCGGAGGGAATTGGCTGCCCCGCTGGGCTCTCGGACTCTGAACGTGGCCTCGCTTGGCGGTGATCTCCACCGGCTCCGTCTTGTACGTCTTGTCACCGATCGTCAGCACCGTGGGAGGAATGGTAATCGTGCCCGCGCGGTTTGCGCGCATCAGCAGCATGTACTTGTGCGTTCGAGTGATGCTGGCCGGTCCGCCACCCCCGAGCTGATAGGACAGATGGGTGCTTTCCGATTTACTCAGCACATCGAAATCGGAGCCCACCGGAAATTGCATGCGTGCCGAGTCAGGCGCATTCGAAACCGTCACCGTCAATCGAAACGTGTCATCCAGCCCGACCTCGGTTTGGTCGATGCTTTGAGACAGCTCAATCTCCGCCCGCGCCGAGGCGGAGGCCCCCAGCAAGGCGAGCGCTGCGCAACGCGCGAATGCCGCGCTACCAATCCTTCTCATTGGGTTTCCTCGGCTTCCGCTGCTGAAACCTCCACAGCTGAAGATTCTTCTCGTTCTGCTTCATCGAGTCCAACAGGCGCTCCGCTTCCTCCTTGCTCAGCTTCGCTTCCCCCAAGAAACCCCCATCCAGCCCGCCCTCTTCCGCTTCGGCGCTGCCGGCGTCGGCGCCACCATCGCGCTGCGGTTCACCCTGCCGATCTTGGTCCGAGCCGCGGCCGCCATCCGTTCCGCCGTCTGCCCCGCCATCACCCTCGCCGCTGCGCTGTCCACCATCCAACCCCGCGTCGCCGCCGTCGGTCCCTCCGTCGCTTCCTCCGTCCGGCGGGTTTCCGCCGTCGCCAGCGTCCGGCGGACCTGCGTCGGGCGGCCGAGCGCTCCCGGCATCCGGCTTGCTCTGGGGCGGCGGCAGATTGCGCAGCACGACCTCCAGGTTGTGGCGCGCGTCCTCGTCCCTCGGGTCTAGGGTGAGTGCCTTGCGGTAGGCGCCGATCGCCTCCTTCGCATTCCCCATCTCCGCCCAGGCATTGCCCAGATTGTAGTAATCCTTTTCTCGCAGATCGCTGTGCTCTGTCTCGGAAACGCGGCGATAGGCATCCCTGGCCTCGTCCTTTCGGCCCAGCTTGTAGAGAGCATTGCCGCGGTTGAATTCCAACGCGGCGGAGTTCGGCAGCTCCTTCTTCGCCTCCTCGAACGCCCGGAGCGCTTCATCGTACCGGCCTTCGTCGTAGGCCTTCATGCCGCGATCGACGGTTGGGTGATTTCGCTGCAGCAGTCCGAGGGCCAGCGCTTGCGGACCAATCGCCAATGCGATGCTCATACCCAAGGCGATGGCCGCCCGTGCGCTCGCCCGCAGCTGAGACGCGCCGCGCATCCGCCCGTGCGTCATCGAGACCTCTTCGATGGCCGGACCAGCATGCCGGCGACCAGCAGCGCAAGACCGGGCCCGGCGAAGTACTGAAAGCGCTCGTCGTAGCGGACGGTCAGGCGGCTCTCCAGCTCGCTTTTTTGAAGCTTGTCGATTCTGCGGGCAACGTCGGTTACCGCCACGGTGCTCGGTTGGTAGAAGAATTCGCCGTCGGTTGCCTGGGCCAACGACGCCAGCGCAGCCCGGTCGAGCCGGGTGAGCACCGTCTCCCCTTTCGAGTCTTTCTTGTAGCCGGTGACCTCGCCATTTTTGTTCACGATCGGAATTGGCTCACCGCTCTCCGAGCCGATCCCGACTGCGAACACTTTGATGCCAGCCTCGTGGAGAACCGACGCTGCATCTCCAATCTCGCCGCTCAAGTCTTCGCCGTCGGATAACAGGACCACCACCCGGTCCTTCGAGCCGCGGTCAGCATTCTCCAGGACCTGTTTGGCGAGGAGCAGCGCACCGCCGATGTTCGTTCCTCCTTGCTGCATCTGCTCGGGGTCGACTGCTCGAAGAAACATCTTGGCCGCCGCGTAGTCGGAGGTGAGCGGGCACTGGATGAAGGCGTCACCGGCGAAGACGACGATCGCCACCCGGTCGCCCTTGAGCTCATCGAGCAGGCTCGACAGCTCGAGCTTCGCCCGCTCGAGCCGGCTGGGAGGCACGTCTCTCGCCAGCATTGACTTGGAGGCATCGAGCGCGACCACCACGTCGATCCCGCGGCGTTTGGTGAGCTCGGCGCGGCTGCCGCACTGCGGTTGAGCGAGCGCCACCGCAAAAAACAAAAGACCGGATCCGTAAAGCGCAGCCTGAAGCGCCGGGCGAAGGGCGGACACCCCCGGGGCAAGGCGTGCGATCGATCGCTCGGGGATCAGGCGCCGGACCGCCCTCACGCGGTGAAACGCGAGGAGCGCCCCCAGCCCAACCAGCGCGATCGCGGCGAAGCACAGCAGCAGGTATTCCGGTTGCGCCAGCCCAACCTGATAGCCCAAGAGCGTGAATCGCCACGGATGCCCCGAGTTCATGGGAACACCCTCAGGAAGGTGGCGCGCAGCAACAGCTCGAGCCACGCGAGCGAAAACGCCCAGAGCAGCAGCTGGTGAAACTTCTCGCGGTAGTTGGTCATCGCGCCGCCCTCGAGGATCTTCGAGCGCTCCATCGCGTCGAGGACCTTCTGCAGGCCGCCCTTGAGCTCGGCTCGATCGGTCGCGCGGTAGAATTCGCCCCCCGTCAGTTTGGAGATTTCCTGTAGCAGGGCGGGATTGACCGGGATGTCCATCTCTCGCCACGCGGTGTTGCCGAACAGATCCTGTCCGGCGGGGAACGGCACCTTGCCGCCCTTGCCAACCAAAATGGTGAAGACCGGAACCTTCAGAGCTTTTGCCATCGCCGCGGCATCGAGCGGCGAGACGCGGCCCGCGTTGTTGTCGCCGTCGGTGATCAACACCACCACTCGGCTCTTGGCATCCGAGTCGCGGAGCCGGTTGAGCGAGATCGCCAGCGCGTCGCCGATCGCGGTGCCGTCCTCGAGCACCCGAGTGCGAAGCTGCTTCACCAGCTCCTTGAGGACGGCGTAGTCGAGGGTGAGCGGAGATTGGGTGTACGCCGCGCCCGCAAAGACCACCAAACCAATGCGATCATTGGTTCTGGAGTCGAGGAATTCGGTGAGGACCTCCTTCGCAACATAGACCCGATTGTGCGGTCGGAAGTCCCCCGCTTCCATCGAGGTCGAAAGGTCGAGCGCGATCACGATGTCGATCCCCTCGACCGAAAGGTCGCGCGCCTTCTCGTCGCGTTCTTGCGGGCGTGCCAGCGCCACGATCGCCAGGCCAACCGCCGCCACCCGAAAAAGAGGAAGAGCTTGGAGAGAATACGAGCGCCAGCCACGGCGATTTGCCGAGAAGACGTGGGCAGCGGAGAATCTGAACACCGCCCTCGCCCGCCACTCGAGAACGGTCCAGGCGACCAGCAGCGGAATGCCCACCAACAGCCAAAGCGCCTTCGGATTATGGAAGACGAGGTCGCGTGTCATGGCTGGCCCATCTCAAGACCGGCGCCGACGATCCTCGCCAGCTCGGCGCTCGCTGCCGGTTGCTGCACGGTTCGCTTCAAGAGCTCGTGGGCGAACTGAAGCGCTCCGTCGCACTGCGCCGAGGCGGCGGACGCCTTGGCGAACTTGACCAGGTCCGCTTCGTCGACAAAGCGCGCCAGCTCCTCGGCGGGCAACCCGGGAGCGTGCACTTGGCGAAGAGCCTGCAAAAGCTCCGCGCTGGTGCATTCCAGCGCCTCGAAGCCGTAGCGCTCGCCCAAGTACGCTCGGACGATCTCCGAGAGCCGGAAGTAGAACTCGCGCGCGCGCCCCTGAGCAGGCAGGTTCTGCTTTCGGAGCTCTTCGAGCGCCGCCAGGATTCTTACCTCCAGCGGGGCAAGTGGCTTTTGGACGGGTTGTCGCGCGGGCTTTTCGCGCTTGAGCCAACGGTACAGGGCATAGGCGAGGAGCGCCGCAGCCAGCAGCGATCCCAGCACCCACAGCGCCCGGTAACTGCGAATCGGAACCTCCAGCGGTGGCTTGATGTCGCGGAGCTCGGCTCCCTTCTCTGCATCGTTGGGCAAGGATGAAACGCCCTCCACCGCAATTCCCGGAGCGATGAACTTGCCAAACCGATCTCCTTCCGCAACGTCAAACGTCAAGTCTGGAAGCTTCCTCGCTCCCAGCTCGAAGAGCGCCAGCCTCAGCGTAAAAGTGGTGATCGCGTCGTCCTTGGCATCGGCTCGGTTGCGACTCTGGCCGAGCAGCTCGAAGGCGCCCTCGCTCGCCGGCGGACGCAGATCGTACCGCTGGGTACGCGGATGGCGAATCACCAGCTCGTAGGAAAAGGGCTCGCCCAGATGCACGCGATCGGGGTCGGCGCGGCTGGTGAACGAAAGAGGCTGGAGGGGTTTCGGCGAGCTCGAGCCCGCGTCGCCCGCAGACGCGGCGAGCAAGAAGCTGAGCACCGGAACCGCCCAGCTCACGCCGCCATCCTCCGGGCGCGCGCTCGGAAAAATCGGGCGAGCGCGACCACGTATTCCTCGCCCGCCTGCAGCTCGACGTGCTCCAGCTCCAACTTCTTGAAGAGCTTTCTGAGGTCCTCGCGGCGATTGCCCATCGCTTTCTCGTACCGACTGCGCACGCTGTGATCGCTGGTGTCCACCAATGCGCGTTGTCCGGTTTCTGGATCCTCGAGCTGAACGAGGCCCAGCTTTGGAAACGCGTCTTCCAGCGGGTCCGAGATCATCACCGGAACGAGATCGTGCTTGCGGCTCACAATTCGAAGGCTGGTATCGAAGTTGCGCGCCAGGAAATCCGAAATCAGGAAAGTGACCGCCTTGCGCTTGGCGAAACGCGACACGTAGTTCAGCCCGACGTTGACGTCGGTGCCGCGGCTTGCCGGGCGGTGGGAGAGAATGTCGCTAATCACGCGAAGGACGTGCTTGCGCCCCTTCTTGGGAGGAATCACCTTCTCCACTGCGTCGGAAAACAAGATCAGACCCACTCGATCATTGTTGGCGATCGCCGAGAAGGCGATCTGGGCGGCGATCTCGGCGCAGATTTCTGCCTTGCTTCGCGACCTCGTCCCGAACTCCTGCGACGCCGAAACATCCACCACCAACATCACCGTGAGCTCGCGCTCCTCGGTGAACACCTTCACGAACACGTCGTTCATCCGCGCGGTCACGTTCCAGTCGATAATCCGGATCTCGTCTCCGGGTTGGTACTGGCGCACCTCCGAAAACGCCATCCCCCGCCCCTTGAAGACCGAGTGGTACTGCCCGGCTAGGAGATCGGACACCACCTTGCGCGTGGTGATCTCCAGCTTGCGGATACGCTTGATGAGGTCCTTCGGAAGCAAGCCGCAGCTCAGGGAACTTCGACGCGGTCGAAGACGCGCTGAATGATCTTCTCGGGTGTCAGCTCCTCCGCCTCCGCTTCGTAGGTGAGGGAAATCCGGTGCCGCAAGACATCGAAGCCAACGGCCTTGACGTCCTCCGGCGTGACGAAGCCGCGATGCCGAAGAAAGGCGTGCGCCTTCGCCGCCAGGCTCAAATAGATGCTCGCCCGCGGGCTCGCCCCGTACTCGATGAAATCCTCGAGGTCCTTCAGCCCGGATTGCGAGGGCTCTCGCGTGGCGAACACGATGTTCAGGACGTAATCCTTCACCTTTTCGTCGATGTAGATTTGATGGACCACCCGGCGCGCTCGAGCGATCTGTTCCGGGGTGATCACCTTGCGAGCTTTGGGCACCTCCACTCCGCCCATCCGGTCCATGATCACCTTTTCCTCGGCGCGCGAGGGGTAGCTCACCTTCACCTTGAGCATGAAGCGATCGACCTGGGCCTCGGGCAGCGGATAGGTGCCTTCCTGTTCGATTGGATTCTGAGTGGCCAACACGATGAAGGGGTTCGGCAGCGGGAATGTTTGATCGCCGATCGTCACCTGCCGCTCCTGCATCGCCTCCAGCAGGGCGGATTGGACCTTCGCCGGCGCGCGGTTGATCTCGTCCGCCAGGATGACGTTGGCGAAGACCGGGCCCTTTCTCACCGTGAAGCTGGCCGTCGATTGGTTGTAGATCATCGTCCCCACCAAATCGGCAGGCAAAAGGTCGGGGGTGAACTGAATCCGCATGAACTGGGCGCTAATGCTGTCGGCCAAAGTGTGGACGGTCAGCGTTTTCGCCAGGCCCGGAACTCCCTCCAGCAAAACGTGGCCATTGCAGAGAAGACCGATCAGCATTCGCTCGAGCATGTGCTTCTGGCCGACGATAACCTTCGCCGCCTCCTGGGCGAGCAATTCGACAAAGCTGCTTTCCTGGATGACCTGATCGGTCAAGGCTCGAATGTCCGTATTCATTTGCTCCCTTTGGCAAGGAAGGGCGCGGAATTTAAGGTTTTCAAATCGCGACCACAACAACTCGAGCCGACCGCCATTCCGCCCGGCAGGCGGTTTGAAAAGATTGGAAATCCCGAAAGGAGGGCGGGCAAAAATGATGTCGGCACGGCTGACTCTTGAATCAACATTCCTTTGACAAGAAATGTGTGACTGGAATAGATGGGCTCCCTCTGTCTGGGGGACAGGACTCACAACTAAGCGCAAGGGGTGCCAAATGCGGTCGAAGAACCTTCATTCTCTCGTAGCAAGTGCCGTGGTGATGACGGCGGTCGCCGCCTATGCTCAAGGCACGGTGACGATCAGCGTGAGCGGCAAGGGCTCGTCCGTCTCGACGAGCACCGGCACGTTTCCGGTGGGCGACGCGACGCTTGTCGGAGCCTGCATGTCGGACGGGTCAGGCGGTTTTCTCTATGACTTCGGCGATGGCTCGCAATCTACGTTCAACCCAGTTCAGGTTCAGCCTACTGTGGCGGCCCAGTTCGTCGCCTGCATTCCACTGGGTACCGGTGCGCAGGACTCCAGCGGAAACAACAGCATGACGCTCAGTGTGGCGGTGCAACTCACGGGATCGATCATCGGCGACCTTGGTCCCAATTGCATGACCGGATGCGTGAGCGCTCCTCTCTCCGACCCGGCTCCGATGTCCGGCACCGCGACGGTGACCGCCGACCAGGTGTTCGCTAACTGCAACGGTCAAGAAGCCCTTATCAATACTGTGTTTGGACTCCCCGGCGACGTGCAGGTGGTCTTCAACGAAACGGCAGACATCTCGCAGTGTTCAATGTAGCAAGGCTGAGAGTCCGCAGCGCCAGCAGACGTTGATACCGAGTGAGCGGGCTGTCTGGCCCGACGAACCGCGTGAGTGCCTCGCGGGAGCCGTTGGCCGGATGGCCCGTTCGAGCATACCAACAACTCTCTCCCTTCGATCGGGCCGCGCCTCAGAAGCGGAAGTTGAAGCCTCCGCCGAAAATGTCGGCCCGCGCGCTGTAGTGCCCGCCGTTGATCGCTTCTACGGTGACCGGGTTTCCTTTTACTGGATTGATCCGAGGGACCGCGGCCTGCGATGGAGGAACGCTCACATCGGCGCCGAAAACATGCGCGTAGACGGCGTCCAGCCGCCAGTGCGGACCAATCTCGATACCCCCGCCGAGGGAGGCAGTGTATTTGTTTAGATCGACCGTCAGAGGGGCAAGATAGGCGTCTGGAATCGCGCTTTGGTCCCAGTTGAACCCGGCGCGCAGGTGCATCGTCCACGAGAACATCTGGAGGCCGGAATACTCGCCGCCAAGGCGCACGGAATTTGAATTCCTAAAATTGCGCGGAATGGATATCGGCGGAACGACATACGGGCTCGGAAACCCAGTTACTCCGGTGAGTGTGATGTTGTCCGGCACGATGTCGATGGAGTGATGAGCGCTCCAGAACTCGAGGACGTAGCTCGCTTCCAAGCGCAAAGTTTGAAAGGGCGAAACCTCCACTCCCAGGCGCAGAATGCCAGGCAGCTTCATCTTCACGTGCGCCTTGTCCCCAACCTGCTGCGCGTTGTCGAACTCGGGCGCATTCGGCAGTCGCACCGTGACCGTCGCCGGCGCATTGATGACAAATGGAAGTTGACCGCTCGCGCCGATTCGCAGCCAATGGTTGGGAACCACGGTGACGCCCAGGTTGGCGCTCGGCGCAAACACTGGAGATGCTTTCACTTGGCTAAGAGAGTCGTATTGCGGATCCTCCGGTGCTCCGATCAGCCGGTCCGCCGGATTCGTGGTGAACACAACGGTGGAGTTGAAAGTCCCCACCAACGCCTGCAGGCCGAGACCGATGCGCACCAGCTCGATGGGCTTGTACGCGGCGTAGGCCCCTAAGACCGCCAGAGCGGTGCCGTCAAGTGATACAAGCGAATAGCGCGAGGGCGCCGGAACTCCACTTTGGATCGTCTGCGGGTACGAGGTCAGCGCCGCGTACGGTGCGTTGACCCCGCCAGCGATCGTCCACTGATTCTCCCGCCCGAAAACGCGGGACAACCCGAGGGTCGGAATTGGAAGGAACGGCGTAGTGCCCGATACGGTCGGAAAGTCAACCGTGTACAACGTTCCACCCGCGTCGGACACCAGCGCCTGCCGGGTGAAATCGTCCGTAAAGTGCATCCAACTGAAGTCGCTCAAAATGGCGTTCCCCGCGTCGGCGAGGCCGGCCGGGTTGTACCAGAACGAGCTGAGATCGTCGGCGCCGGCGACGAATGCGCTTCCGCGGCCGAGCGGGCGTACACCGCGATCAGAGAAGAAAAGTCCGCCGCCCTGCGCAGAGATCGAAATACCAAGAACAATCAGCGACAGGCGATGAATCGCGGCGCGACTGCGGCAAACCCTGCCCGAGCGTTTCATCACCGCACCGTCCCTTGCCTGACGATCTCGTAGAACTGCTCCAGGCCGTGGTCGGGGCTGAGCATGAAGTCGGCCACTTGATCGAAGATGCTGGCGTAGTCATTCGGTTTGAGCTTGTCGGTCTGATCTGGAGAGGCTCGGTTGACGTCGGTGATCACGTCCAGGTACAGCTCCAACGGCGTCCGCGGAACCTTGCCGTTGATTGAAACTGGGGTGGTGGCTCGCCTGAGCACTTCGGTGATGACCTGGTTTGGATCCACCTCGCTGGCGCACAGCTCGACGTTGCTTGCATTGAAGGCTTTGCCCGAGGCTCGGGTCAGCAGCGTCAGCTGAGCGTCGACCACCCCCTCCTGTGCATGGCCGCTCGAGTCGACGGTGGAGAGCGCGACCGCCGGCGCCAGGGCGTGCAGAATGGGGATGAAATTCGTCTGGTCGCTCGCGATCTGGACCACGTCCGCCAGCGAGACAAGCAAGGCTGCTCGCTGGGGGT
>DATFTC010000103.1:0-9962 GCA_035262305.1 Myxococcaceae bacterium
GCGCGCCGAAGATGCGCTGGTACAGCTCATCGGCGCAGTCGAGAAGGCCCGCAAGTCGGGCATGGATGAGGCGGCCCTGCAGCAAGTCTTCGACTTCCAGCGCAAGGCACAGTGGCGAGTGGATTTCATCAATGCCGAGAACTCGATGGGCTTCCACGCGCCACAGGAGGCGGCCCGAATCCTCGCTGAGAGCATCGACTATAGCCGCCAGGGATTCGTCTCGCTCTCCACCTTGCAACAATCGGCAAGGCGGCCGAGCCCCGCAACAACGGAAGAAAAGGCTGCAGTCCTCGGTCAACTAAATCCTGCGCCGACGAGGACAGCCACATCTACACCCTTGCAAAAGACGGCATCCTTGGTGCGAGACCCCGACAGATAGCGGCTTTTCCGCCTTCCGAGGACAGCGCGACAGTTGTGCTGCCCGGACCCTTGTTCAAAAGCTAAGCGTAGTTTTTAAGACTTTCCGCTTAACAAATATTTTTGCAAGTCATTGAAACAATGGGGGAAACACAGACAAAATGTTTATCTGAAGGTGTTAACTCCTATGGAGGGGGTCTTGCTGTGTGGTTCGGAGCGCGGCGCAGTGCGAGCCAATACGCCAGTCCGTTTACATCCGAGAGTGAGAGCGCAACGAACCATTGTTGCGCAGAGGCGTCGCTCGTTCCCACATCTCGCACGCCCACGGTGACGCCGATTCGATCCTGGAGCAGCGCCACGTTCGCTTGGAGCCCTACGCTCGAATGCGGTTGATCGCTCCATTGGTGAACGAACGCAGGCCCGACGCCGAACGACAGCCCCACGAAATGCGCGGTAGGCCTGATGCCGAGCGTGGTGAAGAAACGGTATGGCGAAAACTCGAAGCTCACTGGCTCAATCACCGAGATTAAAGAGAAGTGCCGCGACACTCGATAGGCCGGCTCCAACCAGGCCAATGCCATCCCGCCTCGAGCGAACTCGAGATCGATTCGGTAAGGCAGCAGATGCCCGATTAAAAACGTCGCTCGCCGCTCGAAAAAATCCTCTCCTGGAATGGTCGATGGATCGAGCTCAAAGTGTGGAGTCGGATTTCTGCGCCAATCGCGGCGGGTCAACAACTCCCCGGCGTTCAGCGCTGATGAGACGGATTCCTTCAACGGGTGTTTCTGAGCCGTGGCCGGAGCCGATTCGATCTCGGATGACCTGGCGACAATCCTTTGCAACGTTGCGCTCCACCATCGGTCACGGTCGCTCAGGGCCACCTTCATCGACTCTTCCTCGGCTTCGTACCCGTTTTGCTGGAGGCTGGTGAGGAATTCATCGAAGGTCGGCTCCGCAATACACAGCGCCTCTTTTGCTTCGGCCGTGCAGGGCTCCTTTTTAGAAAGCATTGTCGCAAGGGCAGTCGCCACGGGACCCCTCGACTGTGGCGGCGGGAGTTTCAGGAGCCAACTCCAGGAGGGCGACTGAAGAATTTCCTCTGCCTTGGAGCTATCTCCCAGCGCCGTGGCCAGCTCGACCCTCGCCAATGCAGCGAACACGGTGCGCGCCTTTTCAGAGGACGTGATTTCAAGCAACTCCAGGTACGAGTGCATGTATTCGCCGATGCAGCGCTGCGTGTTCGCGTTTGTCATATCGAGCTCGCTGGGCGCATCTCGTCGACGGACCGGACGGGTGCGGTCAGTCGCGTAGATGTCCTGACCGTTGCACCCTTGAGCGGCGATTTCATGGATCGCGTCGTACACTCCTGCGTAGTAATCGAGCTCTCGCAGGGGCCGATCGAGAAAGGCGGCAAAGTTGTTGAGTTGCGAGCCAGCCAGCGGAGCAAAACGGCTCGTCAATTCGAGACGGTGTTCGCCGCCACCTTGTTGCTGGAGCTCCGCCGCTTCTCCGACCAGATTCGCGAGACCCGCGCCCATCTCCTGCAGGGTTGGGCGGATTTCCAATATTCTCCTTATTTTTCCGACCACCGCGGAGAGGGCAGGCTTGTCCCGATCGGCTGCGAGCGCGAGCAAATTCGCGTCGTCTATCCACTCTTGAATCGTCTGCGGAGCAAAAAGCTCGCCTTCGCTCGAACCAAGCACTGCCTTCCGAGCACTTTGGATCCTCGCGGCGAGGTCCGGGGAAGCGAGGGATTGCGCTCGTCGAAGCTGGGCCTCGAGCAGGGCGTTTGCCATTCGATTGGTCAAATTTGAGATGCCCTGGGCGCGTGAAATGGTGTTCAGAAGGTCATGCTTGAACTGGGAAATGTCTTCTTCGGGGAGCTGACTTCGAGCCACTCCGTCGACTTCTTCAGCGAGGAACTCAATCGCCGCAAGGGTTACAGAAAGCCGGTCGCGAAGACGGGTTTGGGTTCTACTGCGTTCCTCAAGCGAGGCGCCCGCCCGCGAGGACTCAGCTTCAATCTGGCGCCGGTATGGGTTTTGCTCGCTGGTCAAGACGGCCAGTCGCCTTGCCATCTCCACCACCTCCGACTTGGACAGCCGCGAGCGTTCGGCAGGGGAGCCTTTCTGCGCCGAGGGAGATCGCAATTCCGCTGCGCATTCAGTGAATGGCCAGGCATCTTTGGCCGGGTCTGTCCCGGTGATTCTCCTTAGACATCTCAAGAGGACTCTTCCTCGGCGCAGGCGCTCCGACAGCGTCGGCTGAAGCTCGACGGACGTTGCCGGGGCGCGTTCGCTTTCCGATCGATCGCCGACCGCTAACGCAGTGAGCGTTTCGTGCACCTGCAAAAGCGTTGCTGACTTCACCGCGGCCTCGCGCAGCAGATAGGTGGTGGTTACATTCCAATGCTTCGCCTGAATCGCTCGGCCGAGCTCGACATTGCGGGCGGTCTTCACCAGGTTTGCGAACAAACTCACATTACCCGTCACGCCCCAACCCGGTTTTTCATCGATGGCCTTTGTATCGCGCGGCTTGAGGCGCCTCGTATCGGGGTCAATGAAGGCGTAAATGATCGGCCGCAACGGTGTTGGCTGCACCGAGCTCTCTACCTGGTCGATCGCCAGTCCAATGGGCGCATTGTCGAAGACTCCTCCATCGACATAGGCGCGCTTGCACAGCTTACGCTCACCGGCCGGCGACTCGCCCGACGGCGTGGAACAGCTCAATGATGTGATCGGATTGCCATCCGGACCTGGACAGGAGTCCACCGTCGCGATTTGATTTGGCGGACAGTGAGAGGAGCAGTCGCAGAGGATGCGTGGACTGAAGGCCACGGGAAACGCGCTCGAGGCCAAGATTGCTTGTATCACCTGTTCCGGACTCAACGACGGGCGCCGTGATGCGGGATCGGTCCCTTCAGCCAGCCAAAGGGCGCTGTTGAACGAATCGCGGTCGGCGGTCAGATTCTGGTTGTGAATGACAACCCTGCCCTCGCCGGTTACTTCCAACATCCAGGGCAACACAAATCGCTGGGTGACCGTGCGCAGGCCTTCGACATCGCGCTCTTCCGGCTCGGTGCGGGTGACGGTGATCCCCACGGGAATGCGACAGCCGGGTATAAACCGCCGATTTCCGCCCTGACCGAAGACCTCGCGGCGAATGTCTGCAAGGACTCCATCGAACGCGGCGCGCGCCAAGAGCCCATCATCAGCGCGATAGCGCCTGGGATCGTCCGGGAGAAGATCGCTGAGGCCGACTGAAAGCCAGGAGTCATGCAATAGATTCTTATCGACGCTGTCCGCCTGGCCATCGGCAGGCTGCTCACACCAGAGAGCTGCCGAGAGCAAGGCGTTGATCGCTCCCGCCGAAGCCCCGGTAACTCCGGCGAGGTGCGGCTGGCGTGGAAATTTGCCGCGCACGGCCAATTCGTCTATCCGTTTCATGAACCGCACGGCTGTCCAATTGAAACCCGCCTCGTAGGCTCCCAGGCTTACGCCTCCGCTGATGGTGAGCGAGTACATATCCGCGGTTCGATCGGGCGAGCTCGATGGCGAGTCAGCTGAAGAGCCGGCGAGTGCGGCCATCAGAACGAAAGAGGCAGCGACCATGAGGGGCCGGGAGTGTTCACCAGTTTCACGCCGCCAGCAAGCAGCTTTCTAGACTCGAGCGTCGCCCTTTGCCCGAACAATCACCCACGCCGATACAATTTGGTCTCGCTGTAAAATTTGGGAATTGACTCGCTTGGTCTGTGAGTTCGGCATACGCTTGTGCCGCCTTCGACAGGCTTTCGCAACACGGGAAGGGACTAATGCGGAACAAACGCGACTCGACAAACGGGCCAGTAGCGCATGGGCTCTCCAGGCGAATGAATTTCCATGAGGTGGTCATCTGCCTCGTCGGCCTTGCTTCCTCCGCTTGGGCCGGCGCTGCGGATGCCGAGGCCGAAACGGCAGCCCTCGCAGCTGCCCAAGCTTGGCTGGCCAAAGTAGATGCCGGTCAATACGCGGAGAGCTGGGACGAGGCGGCCCAAAGCTTTCGCTCTGCGGTGGCGAAGGAGCGATGGCCCGAGATGCTGAACGCGGTCAGAAAGCCGCTCGGAAAGGTAATCGAACGAAAATTACTCTCGAAAAAATACACCGAATCTCTTCCGAACGCGCCACCCGGCAAGTACGTGGTGATTCAATTCGAGACGAAGTTTGATAACAAAAAAGCGACCGAGACAATCGTACCGACCATGGAGAAGGATGGTAAGTGGAGGGTTTCCGGCTATTTCATCAAGTGACGAGCTTGCCCGCGCAATCGCCGACGAACAGGCGCGCGATGCGAATCCAGTAGTTGAACGAGCGATTTGGGGAACGGCTGATCCAGCAGCTATCGCCGCCCAAGTCGCCGCGTTTTGTCGCGCGCAGCTCAGCACGACCGTCACGGTTTTGCGCTTCTATTCGGTCAGCGTGGGCTGGGTATTGGGCCTCGATCTCGAGGACGGACGCAGCATAGTCGTGAAGGTCCAACACGGGGCACGAGATGGCCGCTACCTCGCCGCTTGCCTCGATGTGCGCCGGGAGCTCGTTGCTGCGGGGTTCCCCTGTCCTAGTCCCATCGCGGGGCCCATCCGTCTTGGCGCTGCGTGGGCAACAGTGGAAGAGCTCGACGATCGCGGGACGCGGGCTGATGCGCACGACCCCGCAGTTCGCCGTGAGCTGGCGAGGGTCCTGGCCCAACTCGTCGAGCTCGCCAGGCCGTTCGCTTCCAGCCCGTCCTTCGTCGGCGCTTGGTTCACGTCGCTTCCGAACACTCAAATCTTTCCGCGCACGCACAGTCCTCTCTTCGACTTTTCCGCCACGGCTGCGGGCGCAGAGTGGATCGAGGAACTCGCCGCTCGAGCCCGAAGTCGCAGCAACCAGGCAAAGGGAGAGAAAGTGCTCGGACACTTCGATTGGCGGATCGAGCATGTCCGTTTCGATGACGGGCGCATCGTGACCAGTTACGACTGGGACAGCCTCCACGTCGAATATGAGCCGGTGATGGTAGGCGCCGCCGCGCACGCCTTCACCGCCGATTGGCAGCGTGAGAACATCCCGCGTGTTCCATCGATTGAGGAAATGCGGGCTTTTGTAGCGGACTACGAGGCCGCCCGTGGCAGAGCATTCGACCGAGGCGAGCGCTCGACGCTCAGCGCTACACTGGTGTATTCAATCGCATACACCGCGCGCTGCAATCATGCTGGAAACCCGCGCGAAGAGGAATCGAACGGCGACTTTCGTCCGCTACTGCGCAAACACGGACCAGAGCTGCTGGAGAAAGGCCTCTGATGCTGCGCAAACGCGGACTCGGGCTGCCGGACAGTCATCTGAAATCAGGGCGCGTGTCACATAGCGCGTGCAGACAAACCGAGATTTGGCCTACCGAGTTCGTTCGAAGGCCCCGCACAGTCGTAAAGGCTTTCAAGCTTAACAAATATTTCGCAAGCTACTGAAACAAGTCAGAAAACATGTGCGAGATGTTAAATCCAAGGTATTAACTCCTATGTTCGCCCTCCAGAACTCTGTCAGGGGCACAACCCGGTCTTGAGATCCAGCGACAACCCGAGCCTCTCTCGGCGAGTCTAGCTAGCCGTGCAAACTGCATGTCTCTTGGCTCACGAGTACGCGCCCCGCATTGCTTCGCGCAGCGCCGCCCGCGCAAGCAATCGCGTGGAATCGAGGGTCGGCAGCGGCGAATTCGAGTCATTCATGATCAACGGTATCTCCGTACAGCCGAGCACCACGGCGTCGCAACGCTCGTCTCTCATTCGTCCGATGACCCGCTGATGGTAAGCGACTGACTCGGGCTTGAAGACGCCGTAAACCAACTCCTCCATGATGATGCGATTGATTTCATCACGCTCGGCGTTAGTGGGGCGGACATACTCGAGTCCGCGCGCGGAGAGTTTCTCCGGATAGACCTCGCCGTCGACCAGCCAGCGCGTTCCGAGCACACCGAGCCGCCGGAACCCTCGCTCGACAGCCCGCGAGGCGACGACCTCGGCGATATGAAGCCAGCGCAGCGGCGACCGCGGTTCAACGTAAGGCATCGCCTGGTGGATTGTGTTGTCGGGGCAGATCAGGAAATCAGCGCCGCCTTTTGCGAGCTTGTTTGCCGAGGAGAGCATTAGCTCACCAACGCCCTGCCAGTCGCCGCGGTCGAGGTGCTTCACGTAGTCGGCCAGCGCATGCGTGTGCATCGAGACCTCTGGATGGGCATGCGGGCCAAGGAGCTGCGCGCCTTCCGCGCAGAGGGTCCGATAACAAAGGGCGGCACCCTCGGCGGAGCAGGCGACAATGCCGATGTGCTGGGTCATGAGCTGATCTTACGAAGGACGAGGGGACCGTGCATACTCTAATGCGACAGATCGACCGGGCATTCGGCCTCGTCGCTAGCGCTGCTCCTCAACTGCATCTACTTCGCTTGGCGAAGTGCCTGGGAATTTCCCTCCGCTGCGCAGCAAATTCCCCATACACCTCGCCAGAAACCGCGCTTCACAGCCTCGGCCGTGGCCCGCCAGTCCGCACTCCGCCTTGGCTTGTGGCTTGCGAAGCAACGTTCCTTCGCGCAGGGCCAATGGTCTCGGCTGGATCCGAGTTGGCCTCGGTCTTGCACCAGCGCCCGGAAACAAAAGGAGGCAGTCCATGAATACCGTTTTGAATGCAAGGATCTTCGGGCGAGTGCTGGTTCTTCTTTTTGCGATGGTCTCGGTCCCAACGCTCGCGCAGGGCACGCCGTCGGCCCAGTACTCACTCACGATCAATGGGTTGGCCCCGGATCCCATCCCCCTCATCAACTACTCACTCTCGGAGTCCCGAGCGCCGGGCCGGCCCGTACAGTTCGATAACCTGGTCGCATCGGCGGTGATGAGCAGCGCCAGCCCGAAGCTTATGTTGGCCTGTGCCAACGGGCAGATTTTTTCCAGCGCGGTCATCGCGGGGCAGCGGCTGGACGGACCGCAGTATCAATTCGTCACAATCACCTTGAGCAATGTATCGATAACCACCTACCAGCCGCGTTCGAATGGCTCGGATCTGCCGAGCGAATCAATTTCCCTCAGCTTCACCCGTATACGAATGGAATACGTTCCGCTTAATCCGGATGGCACTCCGGGCGATCCGACGGTCACCACCGTCGACGTCTCCGGAGGCGGCGGCGCGTAATTACGACCCATGGCGGTCACAAAGCAAGAGCCGCGGCGACGCGGCTCTTCTTCGCAAAACGCCCTCGCATCAGTCTTCAAGCTCTTGAGCCAATTCCATGCCAAAGCGCGGTTCGATCGTGACCAGCGAAACGGCGCAGCGGCCAAACGACTCGGGCCAATTTAGGCGTTTAAATTCCGAACCTCAGGGGCGGATCGCAACCTTGATTACCCCATCGGCCCGGCTGCCAAACAGCTCATAGGCTTTTCGAATCTCCGCGAGCGCGAAGCTGTGTGTTAACAGCGGAGTCAAGTCGATCCTTCGATTCTTGACCAGGCTGATGAGCCGGCGCATCCGCTCTTTCCCGCCAGGACAAAGTGTGGTGACAATTCGGTGGTCGCCCAGTCCTGCCGCAAATGCGTCGTAAGGCAGCTGGAGCTTGCCCGAGTAGACACCGAGGCTGGAGAGAATTCCTCCTGGCCGCAAGGACCTCAGCGCGTTCTCGAAGGTTGCCTGCGTGCCGAGCGCCTCAATCGCGACGTCCGCGCCGCCGCCTGTCAAACGCTTCACTGTTGCGACGACATCCTGCTGGCGATAGTCAATGACGAAGTCCGCTCCCATCTTGCGTGACATCTTCAGCCGCGTCTCATCTCCATCAACCCCAATGACGAGCGAAGCCCCCATCAGCTTGGCGCCGATGGTCGAACACAAACCGATCGGTCCCTGTGCGAAAACCACCACTGTGTCACCGATCCGAACTCCACCCGACTCGGCACCGCTGAAGCCGGTGGAGGCGATGTCCGAGAGCAGAACGACCTGCTCATCTCGTACGTCATCTGGAATCTTCGCGAGATTCGCTTGTGCATTGGGGACACGCACGAATTCTGCTTGCGCGCCGTGTATCGTGTTCCCCAACCGCCATCCTCCAATCGCCTCGTACCCTTCTCCATGACCGCACTGTGAAAGGTGACCCGAAAGACAAGCGAGGCATTGGCCGCACGGAGTTATCGCGCCAACCAAGACGCGTTCCCCTACTTTGTAACCCGTCACTCCGGCCCCCAGCTCTTCGATGACGCCCACTGGCTCGTGGCCGATGATGAGCCCGGGTTTAACTGGATACTCCCCACGGACAATGTGAAGGTCGGTGCCGCAAATCGTCGTCAAGGTGACTCGAATCACCGCTTCGCCGGTGCCGGCGCTCGGTCGCTCCACCTCCTCCACGCCAAACTGGTTCACGCCACGAAAGACATTCGCTCTCATGTTGTGTCTCATATTTCCTCCACGATTGAGCGCCTGCTGACGTCACGCCGGCGCAAGAGAAAGAGCTACGCCGGGCAGAAGTCGAGGTCGTTCGCGCTCGGGGCCAGCCTCTGCATCGCAGGTGCCAATCTCAACTCGTGCCGGGCAGGGATCGCCGGCTCCGCCAAGTCATTAATGTTACTCAGCTGCGTGAGCTCACCGATGCCGGTACATCAGTTAAACGAATGCGCGCGTTCGCCCTCTCAGCGCACGCTCTTCGCACCGGTGCAGCCCTTGCGCGCCGATTCGGGGCCGCACTCTCGTCCAGCGGCATCAATGCCTTGCTTACGCATTCCACTGGCAAAGGCTCGCGATGTCTGGAATAAGGAATGCATTCCTCATGCGAGACTGCGGACTATCCCATGCTGATCGCCCTGATGGCAGACATCCACGCCAACCGCGAGGCGTTTGAAGCGTGCCTTGCGGACGCGCGCGCGCGCCGCGCCCAACAGTGGATGTTCCTGGGCGACCACGTGAACTACGGCGCGGACCCCGAATGGGTCGTCGAGACGATCATGGATTATGTTTCGGGCGGCGCCATCGCTCTGCTGGGCAACCACGATGCGGCCATCGCCGAGCGACGCACCAGCATGGACCGTCCGGCAGAGACGGCAATCGAGTGGACTCGGGTTCAGATCGGGGCAGCGCAGAGAGCCTTTCTGGCAGGCCTGCCGCTGACTATCGAGCGAGACGACACCCTTTTTGTTCACGCCGATGCGAGCGCGCCGCGCAAATGGAACTACGTCGCCGATCAGTACGACGCCGCTCGCAGTTTGAAAGCCACCCATTTCCGAATGACCGTTTGCGGTCACGTCCATAAACCAGCCACTTACAATGTCTCCGAGACCGGGAGCCTGACCGCCTTCCGGCCGATCACCGGTGCTCCGGTGCCCCTGTTAAGGCAGCGGCGCTGGCTTGCAGTTCTGGGATCGGTCGGCCAGCCGCGCGACGGCAACCCCGCCGCGTCCTACGCACTGCTCGACACTGAGAGAAATCAAATTACGTACTACCGGGTGCCGTACGATATCGACGCGGCCGCCGCGAAGATCCGCGAGGCGGGGCTTCCCGAGATACTGGCTGAACGGCTCAGATGGGGCCACTGATGTCTGTTGCAGCGACAGCCCAGGCCAGCAACGT
>DATFTC010000104.1:0-7540 GCA_035262305.1 Myxococcaceae bacterium
CAGCAACGAGCCGCCTCGTGAAGCGTATCTGTGAGACCCGCTAGCCACTTCACGCAGGTGAGGGTTGTGAATAAATGCGATTGTACCTCGCGCCGACACTCAGAGGGACTTCAAATATTCCACGAGGTCCCCGCTCTGCTCTTTGGTCAGGCCGAGCCCGAACGTCTTGTCATAGTGAGCGACCACGTCGAGGAGAGTGGCGAACCGACCATCATGGTAGAAGCCACCCGTCGCATGGGAAAACAGCCCTTTGCACACCATCGACCTCACCAAGAACGGTCGTGCGATTCGCAGCCCTCGCGCTGTCGCTCTGGGCTACGGAGCGAGGCTACTGGCGCCTGCAACCGAATCTGTTCCGTACGTGATCGTTGGAAGCCGTGCAAAGGAAGGAGCTGTCCGATCAATAAAGAGAGGAGATCCGGATGGCTCGATAAAATCCGTCAGTGGGCGCGCCCTGAAGCTCCCAGACCACCTCGCCAGCGGGGTTGACTTCCCGGATTACCGGGTGCGCTCCGTAGGTGATGAGAGTATTTCCGTTTTCCAAGCGCTGCGTAAAACCCAAGAAAGGCCCAAAGAGGGGTGGGTCAGCGTTGTATTGCCAAACGAGCGTCGCGGTCATCGCGGTCAGGTCGAGCTGATATTCGACAGCTCGGCTCTGCGGCGGCTGGTGGCCGACTCCGTTGTCGAAAAGGAGGATGTTGCCATTGGGGAGCTCGCGCATACCGTGTTGAAGTGAAAATCGGCCCAACGGATCATTGACGAATTGAAAGTCGCCGTCGACACCTCCCAACCTCCAGACGATCGATCCGCTCTGATTCACCTTTATAATCTGACTCAAGTTCCGCAGGCTGATAAGATAGGAACCATCGGCCGAGACATCGATCGCGTTCGCGTGCGTGAAATCGAGTGAATTCTCGTTGGCCAGATTTTGGATGATCAGCGGGTCCGTGGATCCAACATCCAGTCGGTCGAGAGCGTCCCAGGTAAAGAGCAGCTCGCCGGTCGGGGAGATGCGCTCCAGGATATTGCCGAAAACAGACATCGAAGGTTGCCCACCCCAGGGCGTGAGGTTCATGGTCCGCGAATTGATTGCCATCAGGAGCGCATCGCCGTTCGACAGCAGCCGCAGCTCGTGGTTGTCGGTCGGCCACTCGCCCAACGCGAAGTAGCTTTGAATGACGTTTCCCAGGGAATCAAGCTGGAAATAGCGGTTATCGTTGTATCCCAGCTCGGGGACATAGGTCTGGTTGATGCATGCCGTATACGTGCCGTCAGGCTGCTTCTGCCAATCGGTGACCGCTCCGTCGAAAGCCTGGCGATACCAGACAATCCGTCCGGTATGGTCAACGATGAGAGGACCGGCAATCGGGGGAGAGCTCCCTCCGCCTGAGAAGCTCGAGCTCGGAAAGAGCCCCTGGATCAACCCAATCATCGTATAGCCCGGCTCGGCGCCCGCTTGCTCGCTCACGGCAAAGGCAGGAAGGTTGCTGGGCAGCGCCCCGGTGAGACAGGTCTGCGGGTCGCCGTCAACGGTGGTTCCGTCCGCGCCGATCGCTTGGAGCTCCAGGATGTAACTCGTTTCTGGCATCAAGCCGAGAACCGGAATGGCGATCATCGGGGAAGAGACGGCGAAGTCCGGCGTCGTAGCTGGCCCGCTCTCGGCGTTGTAGGCGACGCGAACCGTCACCGCGTTGCCGACGTACGCTCTGACGACGCAGCTTAGGGGGTTGGATCCGCTGGGGAGCGCGCTGACGTTGGAGACGACTGGGTCTTGAACCGAAAGCGGCGTTGAGCTTCCACAAGCATTGAGAAGAAAGACGACAACTCGGCTACCTATAACCAGAAGGGGTGTTCTCTTGAGCATCGCCTCGACCGTAGGACGGCGACAGCCGCGGCCTGCTGCCGCTACGCATCAGAACACTAAACCCGGGTGATGCTGGTTTGGTTAAGAAAGGTTAACGGCCCGTTGCAACATGTGAGTTGGATTTTGAACCTGATCAACAGGCGAAGCGCCGGCGGTGGTCGGCGCCACAGATCAGAATCCGCCCGCTCAGCTTGCCGCGGCGAGGGCAACGCCGCGCCAGCTGCGCGGGATGACGTCTCCCACGAAGGTGTCGATGACCTGCTCACCGGACTCACGGCTGCGAATTTCGTCGCAGCTGATCGATACTGAATGGGTATTCGGTGCAACCGGCCAGAAGAAACGCTCCGCCGCTTGCTGAGAAGACGGAGGCGTCCAAGGGCGCCTTGATCCCGAGAGCTCCTGTCATCGCGCCTGCAAACAGCAGAAGCAAGCCCCCACTTAGCAGAGCTGTCGTCCGCATCCGCCACCCTAGCAGCAGCAAAATGCCAAGAAGAGTTTCGGCGCAGGTCGAGACGATAGCTAGGGAAGGAGCCGCCGCTCTCGGTAAGAACCAAGTGAGTTGTGCCGTATAGGCTACGAATCTGGCGAAAGTTCCCCATGCCACATGAGGCTCACCGAACGCTCCCCACAGCCCGAAGCGATCCGCGACCGCCGACAAAAAAGAGACACCAAGGGCAACACGCAGGAACACAGAACTGGAGGCCAGCAGAATCGTCGAGCCGTCGTTTTTATTGCTCAATCGAACGTGTGGCATGGGGGTCATTCCTTTATCCAAACTCGGTCTTCGTCCGAGCTCCGACTTGATGACTATTCCAGAGCAGACGGCTTGCGTTCACCGCTGCTACTTGATGAAGCCGCGGACGAGCTCCGCAATCTGATCCGCTGCCGTATCGAGTGCGAAGTGGCCCGCGTCGAGCACGTGGACTTCGGCCTTCGTCACGTCCCGGCGATATGCCTCCGGCTCGGAAAGCTCGAAAGACAAGTCGTATTTGCCCCAGAGGACCAACAGGCGCGGCTGCTTCTCGCGCATCCATGCCTGCCAGTTGGGGTAGGCCGCCACGTTGGTTCGATAGTCATAGAAAAGGTCGCTTTGAATATCGACCTGGCCGGGCTGGTTGAGAAAGGCAAATTCATCGGTCCATAGATCCGGGTCATAGCGTTCGACGTTGGGATCGTTCCCCACATGACGCGTCCGAGTTGTCGACATCGACATGAGATTTGTGCGAAGCGTGCTTTCGTTGGCAGCCCGATCGGCCCAAAAGGCTCGCCGTGGCTTCCAATTCGCCCCTAGGCCTTCGTTGTGCGCCACGGCGTCCTGGACGATGAGGGCCTCGATCCGATCCGGATGAGCCAATGCCATGCGAAAACCCACCGGGCCGCCGTAGTCCTGCATGTAGAGCGTGTAACGCGAGAGGCCCAGCGCTTCGGTGAAGTAATTCATCATCTCCGCGCAGTGATCGAACGTATATGCGAATTTCTTTGGGTCCGGCCAGTCGCTGTGTCCGAACCCCGGGTAATCAGGAGCGACCAGGTGATAGCTATCGGAAAGCCGGGCGCAGAGCGGCTCGAACATCCGCGACGAAGAGGGAAATCCGTGGAGCAAGAGAATTAGCAGGGCGTCTTTAGGTCCCGCTTCCCGATAAAAAATTGAGAGCCCGCCAACTTTCACCGTACGATAAAAAACGCGCTGCGACATAGGCACCGCGATCCTTTCTTGAGCTTCGACGTGCCTGGTTAGAAATCCCGCTTAGAAAAAGCAGGTTGCCCGTCTGCACGGCTTCCGCATAGGCGCCGAACGGCTCAGGTGGCGTTGGGAGCTTGATGCCGAGCTCCGTTAATCGTTGCTCGGCGCTCGGCGGCCTAGACCCTTCGCGAGTCACCATATCCGTACCCTTTCGAGGGTGATAGTGATTCCTTCCGAAGTACAGCCTGCTGTGAGGCGATTGGAGTTACAGCGAGTAATCGCCGCGAGCAAGAGCCGGTTTGCTTCATGTTGAATGCTTTGCACATAGCCAGCTCGAACTCGGGCAGATTCCCGTCCGTAGTAGGTCTGGCTTAGATCAGGTTGAGCGCAAAGAACCGATCGGCCCACGCCCGAGCGCGCCAATATTGAGCCTTGAAGGTTGAATCGGCTCCCCCGATGCGTCTTGCTGCAGCGGTGCCTCGCGCGAGTAGCCGGTTTCACTTCTCCGTTGACAGCGGTTCATTGGCTGCGCCGTTGTTCGCGCGAGGGAGCGCAGCGTTGAAGCTCGCGCGGCAGCATCTCCCTCGATTTTGTGGCTTGCGCAGCTACAAAAGTTGAAGACGCTGTGCGGACGCCCCTGCGACAGTCGGGGGAATCCTTCTGTGAGCACCGCATGTCCGCTTGAGGCACAGGGCTTGCTTAGCGCTGCGCGGGCTGCGGCTCGAACCACCATCGTCGATAAGGAGATTCTATGTTGAAACATAAAGAAGCTCTGAGGACCGATTTCCTCTGGCTGATTTGCATTGCCATATTGGGTTGCGGAAGAAGCTCGACGTCAACACCGATTCCCAGCAGCTCAACGCAGGGGGTGACGGGCGCCGCTCCATTCGGGACCGGGTGCCAGCAGACGTTTCAAAACAATTGGCAAGCCGGCCTTGGCCACGTTTGGTCGCTGTGCTCGAAGTGGAATTCCCGTTTCAATGCCGTTGCGGATTGGAAATGGTACTACAACCTCGACGGGGGAAAGGGCTGGTGGGAGCAACCATCCGGATACGGAAACAATCTGGACACCGTCAATTTCTTCTTTGGCAGTACCCATGGCGGCGCGTTCAACGGGACCGCAGCCTACGCGATGTGGAATGTGAATAGCTCCGCCAAGACCACCTCGATGCGGCTGGGGAACAACCTCGACGTTCTTTCCACTTATTCTTGCCAGACGCTGAAAACAGACAACCAAATCGTCGCGCGATGGCTACCGGTGATGGCCGGAGGTCTGCGTTACGTTACCGGCAGTCATGACACTGTTTATGACAGCTACTGGACCGATGGGAGTGCGGAGAGCTTCGCCAACAATATGGCCCATTCACACAGCATCCGATCCTCCTGGCTCGACGGGCTATGGAACTTGTTCGTGAAGAATGACGCCGCGGTGATGACGGTTGGTACGAACGCCTCTGATTGTTTCAACCGACTCGGCAACATGACAGCCCAAAACCGCCTCGGATTCCCCCGTAGGAGAGACGGCGCGATCGGCTACATGTGTTGGACGACTCGCCACGAATAATTGGTTTTAACAACCCAAATTCCAAAAAAGGAGCCACATCATGAACTCTCGCAAAAATATCTCAATTTTGACTCTAGCCCTTCTGTCCTCATCAGCCTTCGCCGCCGACTTTCCGCATCGACGCGAGCTGAATGCGCGTTCGCTGGCCGTCGGCCTTGGAGTTTCTTCAGTCATGCCATTGGTGCGCACCGCAGGACCCGGTGCGCCGGCCGTCCTGGAGCGCTTCCTCTCGCGCTGGCAGCAGAGTACAACGTCGATCACCACTGCTGGCGACTACGAGCTCACGCAGGATGACACCGGCCTGAGCGCGGACAACGACCGCGACGGGTGGTCGCTCAAAGTCTCGGGCGACGGCACGGCCGTGACATACCGCAACTGGGCCTTCCACGATGCTCATTCAGTCCCGATTGACTTCGCGCAGCGCCCCCCCGAGTCGACTCTCGAGGCTTGGGGGCGCCGGTTCTTGGACGGTTATCTAGGCACAGATGTGCTCGTCGGCCCGAATGAGCAGCGGTATCCACTCTCCGCGCGCTACGACACGTTCAGCTATCAACCCACGGACCTTTCGGCCCCCGCGGTGGACATGGTGATTGGCAACGTCGTGGTGTTCACGCGAGCCGTGAACGGCGTTGACGTGGTGGGAGGCGGATCGAAGGTCGCCGTCTTTTTCGAGAACGACGGCACTCCGTATGGCTTTGATTTCGACTGGCCCAATTACGTGACGCCCGGGGGTTCGATGGACGTGCTTTCGATCGACGAGATCAACGCTCAAGATGCCCTCCTCTCGGACTACCAATTCGATGCTTCAGTCGCTGTGGACACCCGCCTGTTCGAGTGCGGGTACTTCGATGCGGGCATTCAGTTCCATGACGCCCAAGCTTTGATTCAGCCAGGTTGCGCTTATCAGCGAACGGCGACGTTCGTCGGCGACCCGGATCTGTATGCGGCCGACCCGACGGATGGATTGATGCAGACCGGGTTCGTGGACGTTGTCCCCGCGGCACGACTGCCGCAATTCGATCAGTTCTGGCCTCAAGTTTACTACGCGTTCAGCGGCGAGCACCTTCGATCGGCTGGCGACGATCCCGGGCAGCAATGAGACGGATATCAATCCCGCCGTCTAACCCCGTTGCGTCGATGGTTCGGCCTGCAGGCTCTTCTTCTTCGGAAGCCAGGGCAAGAGCATCGAGACCTGGTTTCGGTAAGCCTGGTACGCGCCGCCATGCGACTGCAGCAGGTCCCGCTCCTCCAGTTGGATGCCGATGAGGATGTAACCCGTCATTCCCAGCGCGAAGACGAGATGTGCGACCGTCATCGAGGACGTCGCCCAGAAGGCGAGGACGAGGCCGAAATAGAGGGGATGGCGGACGTAGTTGTAGAAAACGGACATCTTGAACCTCACGGGCGTGTACTCCCGGCCCTTCAGATGCAAGTAGACCTGCCTGAGCCCGAAGAGATCGAAGTGGTTGATCAGAAAGGTGGTGACCAGCACGATGACCCAACCCGCCAGCGAAAGCCCCTGCAGAATAATGCGGGCAGCTGGCTTCTCGACGTTCCACACCACTCCTCCCATCGGTTCCCATTTCCGGAAGAGAAGGAGCAGCGCCAGGCTAGTAAAGAGCACGAAGGTGCTGCGCTCGATCGGCGGCGGAACGAGCCTCGTCCACGCTCTCTTGAACCGCTGCCGTGCCATGACGCTATGCTGGAACGCGAAGACGCCGAGGAGAAGGGCGTCGACCAGGAGCGCTTGGCCCAGAGGAGCCTCGGGCGGTGAGTCGATGGACTTCGGCACGAGCACGTTCGCGACGAATCCGATGGCGTAGAGAAACGCGCAGAGAGAAATCACGTAGCAGATCACGCCATAGACAAAAGCAAGGATGCGGCTCATTCGTCTCCTCCTCTTCAACCATGAGGAAGGCGCCAGATCCGTTCTGGCGACCGGCCAGATCGAAGCCAGCGGGAGAAGGCACGCCAGCGAGTCTTGTCAACGAAACGGGCCCAACCCTACGATGACGCGTGGAGGGCGACGTGGAGCAGCGGATCACGTTCTGCAGCGGCGTCGATGGCCGATCGATCGCTTGCGCGGTTTCGGGCAACGGGTCGCCGCTGGTGCGCTCGGCCTGGTGGGTCAGTCACCTGCAATATGAATGGGAAAACGCGGACCTGCGGCGGTTTTTCGAAAGTCTGGCTCAACGACACGCCCTGATTCGGTACGACCGGGTCGGCGTCGGCTTGAGCGATCGCTCGATCGCGGAGTTCACTCTCACGTCCGAGGTGAAGCAACTCGAGGCGGTCGTAGGGCATCATCGACTCGAGCGCTTCGCGCTGTTCGGCTCATCGCTGGGTGCGCCGATCGCAATCGCCTTCGCGGCGCAGCATCCCAAGCTGATATCGCATCTCGTCCTTTACGGTGGCTTCGCCTCTGGGG
>DATFTC010000105.1:0-3247 GCA_035262305.1 Myxococcaceae bacterium
CCCTCCTTATCGAACGAACGTACTCGTCGGTGCTGGCGACAACGGACGCGCAGCGTGGGCAAGCGAGGTAATGGTTCTCGAATGCCAGACTCGCGGGTCGGTCGAGGGTCTCCATGCAGTAAGCCTCGGCGATCTCTTCGACATCCGGCGGGCAGTGTGGCGTGTCTGCGGGCACCGACTCCATGGTAGGGCGCTTGGGCTAGGCCAGCAATGGATCTGCGGTCAGGGCAGTAACGGTACGAGTGGAGCAGCCACTTATCGTTGTGGACGCGCGCGGTTGATACCACACTTGTTCACCTGTCGTTCGGCGCTAACTACAGGCGCGGCCCGATCCTCTCGATTGCCTCCTCCGAACCTTGACGCTGTTGCGACATTCCTTTTGTTGGCCTCCGCGACGCGCCCTTCGTCATTCCGCCAGATCGCGACAAACCGTCAACTTGCCATTGAGAGCGTTGTGGCGTCTGCCAGGAGCAATGATGCGTGGAATGCCTCCGCCGCCGGTCCCCACGCGCGCAGGCCGTTAGAAGCGGGCTCTCAGCTGAATGGTCACACTGCGCGAGGGCGCAATCGCTGTACCCGAGAACAGGCTCGCAAAATTGGTGACATTGACGCGGTTGGTCAGGTTGGCTCCTTCGACTTCGACGGTCACCGCCTTCCGATCGCGCTGCACCAGGTCCACGCCGGCGGCCACATCGAGCGAAGATGACGGCCGCACCCGCTGCCGGTCGAAATTGACTCGGCTCAGCACCCGCGAGCCGTATTGCGAGAGCAGGAAGCTGTAGTCCGCACCGGCATCCCCCAACTCCGCAGGCAGGCCGCTGCCGTACGATTCACTCACTGCGCCCCAAGCGCGGCGGGAGAGTTGCGCCCGGGCACGCGCGTGCACCGTATTGCGCTGATCCTGGGTTACAAAGAAACGAGAATTGTCGGCGAGGGCCGAGCTGGCCGAATCACCGAGGAAGAGACCGCCAGTCACAGGGCCTTGCGCCATGCCGATTTGATTGGAGTAGCTGACGAAGCCCGAGAACCGTCCCCAGCGCGGAACCTCGATCTTGATCTCCTCGCCGCAGATGCGCGCGCTGGCAAAGCTGATCGGAAAGCTGACGCCAGTGTTCAGCAGGACGTCATCGTCGCCGTAGTTGCCAAAATCGCGGCGAAAAACGTTGGCCTCTAGCCGCAGTTTGCCGAAAAACGCGCGTGACAGACCAATCTCATAGAAGTTCGCGCGGCTCGCTTGCACAGGCAGACGCAGCACTGTATCGTTCAGAACTTCGGCGGCTGGCGAGCTGGCAAGCAGCAAGTTCTCGATTGCGGGCGTCTGGAAAGCCCGGTCGTAAGCTGCGTGCACCAGCAGTCCCAGCGACTGGAAATAGCGGGAGACCGCCAGCCGCGGGCTCCAGCCACTGGCCTCCGTCGCCAACCGGTAATGATCGAAGCGAATGCCGGCGCTCACGTTCCAGTTGCGCGCGTGAAAGGAATCCTGGATGAATGCGGCCTGCTCGCGGTCCGAAGCGGTGCCTAGGAAATTGAACCGGCGCTTGGTGTCAGGATCGAACTGAGCCCGATTGGTTATGGTGTATTGCAGGGCTTCGTTGACCGAGCTGAAGATCGCATCAGCACCGATCTTCAAATCGTGATGGCCATAGTGCCATACAAGGTCAGCGCGGGCGTATCCCTCTCTAAACCCCCGTTGCTGCGCGACAATGATCGGCGTCGATTTGGAATTCGACCAGAGACTTGCGGAGTCGTCGCGGACGCTGCCTTGAGCGTCGAACAAAAGCGCCGGTGAAATCACGCGCTGATAATAGATCAAGCCACTGGTTTCCAAGTTGGCACGATCTTGACGCTGCCCGGCATTCTCTTGTACCAGCTCGTTGGGGACTTCGAAATGAACGGAACTGCGGGTAACTTTCACGCGTAGCCGGTCACGATTCGAGATATCACGCGAGTAGGCCAGGCTTCCACCACTTGACGAACCGCTGTTGGTGAAATTGCCGAGCACGGGCGGGTCGAGATATCTGTCAGACCGAGCGGCGTAACCAGTAGCGGCGAGGTGATTTGCGGCCCAGCCGTACGTCAAGCCAACCGAGCCGTTTGTAGAGTCGAAACTTCCACCGCCAATGGCCGCGTCTCCATGCAGGCCACCGGGCGTGTCCTTGGGAGAAGAGAGCTCAACGACTCCGCCGAGTTTGCGTCCATACTCAGCCGGATACCCCGCGGTGAAAACGCGCATAGATTCAACGTCATCCGATTCGAAATTGGGCGCAAAAGCGGGCGACCGGTTCTCGTTCAATGGAACGCCGTCCACAACAAATTGGACGGCGTACTCCGAACCCCGAGGATGGAGCACGCCGTTGGCTTCGTATAGCCAGCCCGGTTGGCCGTTGATCAAATCGAGCAGGCCCCGTCCGGGCTGTGATCCGACGTGTTCTGCGATGGATTGCGATCCAATCGAATTCACCGTAGATGTGCGATTGGGATCGACCAGCGTTGCCGACTCCAGGACTTCCATCGCAGTATGGACAGGCGCCACTCCGAGTGTGACGGTGAGGATGACAGGAACTTCCGAGCCGACGCGAACCAGTTGTGTGGACGTCTGAAATCCTTCGCGGGAAACACGCACGCGGTATAGTCCGAACGGAAGGTCTTGGGTGGTGTAGTGGCCTGCGGCGTCAGTAGCGCCCCCACGGTGAAGCTCGTTGATGTCGCTCACCACATCGACCGCAGAGACCAGCGCACTGCCCACCGGATCGAGCACCTCCAGCCGAAGTTCTCCCCGTTGGCGCTGGGCGAAGCCATAGGCCGCAGTAACGCCGAGACACACCACAACACGCAGGGTTCGCAGCTCTAAGATCCCAAGACGCATCCTGTCTTGAAGGATAGCGCAGCAACCGAACGTGGTCGCTATTTGATCTGACGGAACGTGGCCGAGAAACGCGCGTTACTGATACTTGAACAGATCGGAGCCGATCCAAGTCGCAACATTCGGATCGCTGAAGTCCACATGCGGAAGCGTGGTTTCGTTAATGTCTTCTCGTCCACGTGGCAGGATGCGAGCCCGACCCCTGAAGTGATAGAGTGGCGCAAGGAGTACGCATGGCCCTCCCCATGGACTATGGCGGAATCCGTGTCTGGCATGTGCAAGGCGACCTTCCCGGCACCTGGCGCGAGCTGCAGAAGCGCGCGTGGCGTGAGGGCGCTCTCCCCTGGATGCGCAGCACGCCCGACTACGCCGGAAGGTGATCTG
>DATFTC010000106.1:0-4888 GCA_035262305.1 Myxococcaceae bacterium
CCGACGAAATAACGCAAGCGACGAGAACTGTATCGCTCAAGCCCAGGCGCTTGCAGCGGAACGCGGCGCTGGGTATCTGGCGCGGACTCAACCATCATCGGGTTCACGGCGCGGCGGAGTCGGCAAGCGCCGATCGATAGACCTGGATCGTCTGTCTCGCCGCCTCCTTCCAGGTAAAACGTCCCGCGCGCTCTTTTCCCGCCGCAGCGCGGGCTCGACATTCCTCGGGAGAATTCAGCAGCGCCTGTATCGCTGCCTCCCAGCCTTCGACGTCGTCCGGCGCAACCTGCACCGCCGCCTCGCCGCAGATTTCCGGGAGAGCTCCCGCCGTTGAGACGACCGTGGGCACGCCCAGGCACATCGCCTCCAGCGGCGGCAAACCGAATCCTTCGTATCGAGACGGAAACGCGAACACCGTTGCTCGGCGCATCACCTCGTAGAAGACGGCCTCGGATTGATATCCAAGCGGACGGATGTCGGCGCCATTCCTGCGCGCGCGAGAGACCAGCGTTGCGAGCGCGTCCGACCCGTACCAATTCTGCCCGGCGAGCACGAGCGTCACCGGCTTTTCGCCGATGCGCCGCCGAGACGTCAATGCGAGCAACGCCTCCACGTTTTTTCGCGCATCGAGAGCTCCTGCGTAGAGCACGTATCGCTCCGGCAGCGCAATCGATTGGAGGAAGGCTGCACCCGTCGCGTCCAGCGCAGGCACCGCGTTCACGTGATCGACGCCGTGATACACGACCGACAACTTTGCCTGGTCCAGCTGGAATCGCTGCAGGAGATCGTCGCGCGTTTTGCGGCTGACGCAGATGATTCGGTCGGCAATCCGCACGCTGCGCGTGAGCCAGAGGCGAAATTGCCATCGGTACGCCAATGAAACCGTCTGCGGCAACAGCTCGGGAATCAAGTCGTGGACGGTGAGCACCATCCGCTTTCCGGGCACGCGCACCGGGGGGAGATTGAAATTGCAAAGGCCGTGGAAGAGAGGCTCTTCGATGCCGGCGAGAATCTCCGACAGCTTTCCCAGAAAGTAGACGGTCCGGCTGCTGTCGCCTCTCGGGTTTTCGCCCGACTGCCGCGCGCCCATTCGCCTGATGCGCACGCCCTGTTTCTCGAGCGCGGCAGCAAGCCTTCGCGTGTACAGGCCAATCCCGGTCGTCGGCTCGTCCCAGAGGGACGCATCGAGCGCGATCGAAAGAGGTGCGGCGTCAGGCCGTCGTCGGGGAGGCGCGGTTCTCATTCAACTCGCCTTGTCCTGTCGCCCGCGCGATGCAGAGCAGATTCTTGCCGATCGGCGGCTTGATGCGCGTCTCAATCGCACGAGCAAACGGCACCACCAAGCGGTCGTAGAGCTTTGCACCTCCTTCGGGGAAGTCTTCCACCCGGCGCACCCGACCGGCAAAGAGCCAGGGAAGAATCCCTGGAAAATCGAAATACCGGATGCTCTCGATCGAAAATCCCGCTTGCTCGATTACCTGAAACAGGCGTCGGCGCGTGTAGCGCCTTTCGTGCCCCACTTTTTTGTCGAGCGTGCCGTACAACCACGGCAGCGCGGGAACGAAAACCAGCAGCATCCCTTGGGGCCGAAGGATGTCGCGGATGCGCTTGAGGATCGACGCCTCATCAAAGACGTGTTCCAGGACGTTCACCATCAACGCCGAATCGAAGGGGGCGCCGTGGGTGCCGGGAGAAATGGTCGCGTCCGCTTGCACGGTCTCCATCAGCGCGCAGATGGTTCGAACGTGCGGCTTGCTCTCGAAGCGTTGTTTCAGTTGAGCATGCAGATTCTCCGCCGGCTCGACGAGCAAAACGTCCTGCGCGAAGTCCACGTAGTGGGAAGAGATGTTGCCGAGCCCCGCGCCGATCTCGATCACCTTGCCGCGGAGGTGCGGGTGAAAGTAGTCAAGGATCCAGGCGTAGTAGCGGGGGATATCGGCAAGGGCGTGGAGATCCTGACCTTCGTAATAGCTGGCGTCGCCCGCTATCGGCGAGTCGCTTCGATTAGCCACGGTCGACCTTTGCCCCGGTTGCTCCAACATGCGCGCGTGGGATATCACAAACGGGGTGACCGCAACCCCATCGGTCGTGTGATGGTGGTCCATCAGCTCGTTCCCAGCCTCTTGCCTGGCGATGCCACTGGGCAGGCAGCGATACATTTTCAGCTCTTGCTGCGCCGCCTCGGGCACTTCGGAGAGCTGTACGCGGATGAGTTTGCGCCGGGGTTTTCCTCGCTGGTGAAGCCGGCGCGCCAGCTGCGGCCGAATCCGGCGGACCTGGTGCTTTACCACCACGGCATCGCTTCGCCGCTCAGCGGGCTGCTTCTCCACCTGCCGTGCCGCCGCGGGATCGTCTACCACAACATCACGCCCGCCCGGTTTTACGAGGGCACGCCGCTGTGGGAATCGCTGATGTCCGCGCGGGCGCAGCTTTCGGCGATGGCGCCCTATACCGACCTGGCGATCGGCGTGTCGCAGCTCAATTGCGACGAGCTGCGCGCGGCGGGCCACCGCAACGTGCACCGGGTTCCCCTTTTCGTCGAACCGCGGCGCTTCGGCGCGGACCGCGCAGACCCCGCGCTTCTTGCCAGGCTGAGCGACTCGGCGCCTGCGCTCCTGTGCGTGGGCCGAGTGGTGCCGCACAAGCGCATCGAGGACGTCCTCTCGCTGCACGCTGAGTTGCTTCGGCTGCGGCCTTCGGCGCGGCTGTGGATCGTCGGAAGCTCTGCTGCCGGAAATCAGTACGTCCGCAAAGTCACGCGGTTGGCCAAGCGACTCGCGAACGTCTCGCTCCTCGGCAGCGCGACTCACGCGCAGCTCGTCGCAGCGTATCGAGCTGCGTCGGTCCTGGTCTCGATGAGCGAGCACGAGGGCTTTGGTCTGCCGCTGCTTGAGGCCATGGCCGCGGAGCTGCCGGTGATGGGCTATGCCGCGGCGGCCGTTCCCGAGACTCTCGGAGGAGCGGGCATCGCATTTACCGAAAAGCGCTACGCTTTGCTCGCGGAGCTGATCGACGAGCTTTGCCGCAATCCGAAGTTGCGCGACTCGATAGTTGGCGGACAGAAGCGGCGCCTCCAGCAGCTTTCCGCCGAAGCGTCCTCGCAGCTCTTGGATGCTGCGCTTGTCTCCTGCTCCCTGGGTCCCAAGGTCGCTCGCCGCCGCCGGGCCAAGCCTAAATTGGCGATCGTCGTGCAGCGCTTCGGCGACGTGATCGGCGGCGCCGAAGCACATGCAAAGCTGATCGCGCGCCGCCTCTCGGGCGATTTCAACATCACCGTGCTCACCACCTGCGCCAAGGATCACCTCACCTGGGCGAATGAGCTCCCTCCGGGCGAGACGCGGATGGACGGCATTCCGGTGCTGCGCTTTCCCACCGAGCGCGCGCGGGCAATGCGATCCTTCAATCGCCTCTCGCGCGAAATGTTTCGACGGTCCAACGATCGGATGCGCGAAGAGCACTGGATCGCGGAGCAAGGACCTGCAGCGCCCGCCTTGCTCGAGCACATCTCCAAGCAAGCGAAGGCATACGACGTCTTCATTTTTTTCACCTATCTGTATTCACCCACGGCGTGGGGATTGCCGTTGGCCGCCGGTCGGGCGATCGTCGTACCGACCACTCACGACGAGCCGCCGCTTCGATTCGATTTGTACACAGACGTTTTTGAGCGCGCGAGGGTCTTGTTTTGCAATACGCCCGAGGAGGCCGAGCTGGTTCGGAGACGATTTGCGAAGCACTCGAAGATCCGCGTGGTGGGAGCGGGGATCGATTCGTCGCCCGGAGATCCTTCGGCGTTCAGCCAAAAGTACGGAATTGACCGGCCCTATCTGATGTACGTAGGGCGAATGGAAGCGGGCAAAGGAATCCCCGAGCTGCTGAAGTTTCACCGGCGCCTGTGGCATGGCGATCGGGATGCGCCGCTGTTGGTGCTCGCCGGCTCTGCGGACGCGCAACCCAGCGGCCCCGGCGTGCGGTACCTCGGCGCCATTTCCGACGCCGACAAGGCCGACGGCCTCTCCGGCGCGCTGGCGGCGGTCATCCCCTCGAGGTACGAAAGTCTTTCGCTGCTCGCCCTCGAAGCGTTTGCACAGCGCACGCCGATCCTGGGCAACGCAGATTCGGATGTCTTGCGCGGTCAGGTGCTGCGAAGCGGAGCTGGAGCAACGTTCGAAGATTTTGAATCCTATCGGGCCGGAATTCGAAAAATAGCAGCGGAGCGCGGCTTGATGGCACGCCGGGCGCTGCGCTATGCGCGTCAACACACCTGGTCGCGCGTGCTGTCGGCGTACCGGGAAGAAATTGAGCAGATCATGGAGACACCGCGATGAGGCTTTTGGGAAACGCGTTCAGGGAGAGCGAGCTTTTGCAGCGGCTGGAGGAACGGCTCCGCGCTCGCGGGCTCTGGCATGAGCCCGAGAAGCAGATGTCACCGGCTGCCGTTGAGCCTCGGGTCGACCCACTTTCATTCAATCTGGCGGCCCTCGAGGAACACGCGGACCCTACTCGGCCGCTGCCCTTGCAAACGCATCGCGGCGGGCTGGGGCGCGCCGTGCTGCTCGCCAAATGGGCGTTTAGGACCACCTGCCAGGTCTTCGTCAACGAAACCCTCTCCCGCCAGCGCCTGTTCAATGGCCATGTGCGCGACTCGTACGCGCAACTTTCCGCCGAGGTCTTGCGCCTTCGCGCCCAGCTGGACAAACTGCAGACTGCTTCGCTGAAGAAGCGGGCGGTGCGCCGCCGTCGACCCGCGTAACCGCTATCGATCCGTCCCAGCAACGGCCGAATGCTGGGCATCAGGCATAGTTTGAAATATGAGGATGTGAATGCTTAGAAATCTCCGCGAGCTCTACCAGTACCGAGCGTTGTTGTGGAGCTTGACTCTGCGCGAGCT
>DATFTC010000107.1:0-11746 GCA_035262305.1 Myxococcaceae bacterium
CAGCGCTCTCAGCTTGTAAAATCGCGCGGCATTGCCGCCGAAGATCGCCGCGCCCTCCTCGGGCGGACGGCTCCGCACGTAAGTCGAGATCAAATCCACCACCTGTCGATACGTTCCGGCGAGCAAACAGACCGGCCAGTCGGAGCCGAACATCAAACGCTCCGCACCGAAGGATTCGAAGACGACATCCAGGTATGGATTGAAGTCTTTCGGATTCCAGCCTGCCCAGTCGGCTTCGGTGAGCAGCCCCGAGAGCTTACAGACGACATTCGGAGCGGCGGCGAGCTCCCGGATGAGACGCGCCCAGGGCTGCAACTTGCCCGCTCGAATCTCTGGTTTGGCAAGGTGGTCGACGACGAAAGTTTGCCGCGGATGCGCAGCGACCAACTCGATCGCGGCGGGCAGTTGCCGGGGATAGATCAGGATGTCGTAGGTGAAATCGAGCTCGGCGAGCAGAGCAATGCCTCGGCGGAAATCGGCGCGAAGCAAGAAGCGGTCGTCGGGCTCGGCTTGCGCAATGTGGCGAAACCCGCTGAGGGCTCTGAATTGGCGGAAATGGTCCAGGCGATCGGCAATGCCGGGCGCGCGCAGGTCGACCCAGCCGACCACGCCGAGGATGGAGTGATGCTTTTCCGCCAAGCGAAGAAGAAATCGAGTTTCCTCCTCGGACTGATCGGCCTGCACCGCGATGGTGCCATCGATACCCGCCGAACGCAGCTCGGGAAGCAGGTGCTGAGGGAAAAAATCACGCTTCAGGGCGGACATCCCGTCCGTAATCCAGCTGTCCCGGATCGGTTGGTAGCTCCAGAAGTGCTGATGGGCATCAATCCTCATCCGACTCCCGAGGCGCTGCCGCCGGCAACGGATTCAACCGCGCAAGGTAAAAAAGCCGCCGTCCAACGGGTAGTCCGCGCCGGTGATAAAGGACGAAGCGTCGCAGCATAGGAAGAGCGCCAGCGAAGCGACTTCGTCGGGCTTGGCCATGCGGCCGATCGGCTGCGATTGGGCGAGGCGAGCAAAGGCCTCCTCCTCCTTGCCCGGGTAGTTTCTTTTGACCAAGCCATCGACGAAGGCGGTGTGCACGCGGGCGGGGGAGATGCAATTGCACCGAACGTTGTCGCGAACGTAGTCCTTGGCCACCGAATAGGTCATCGCGAGAACGGCGCCTTTGCTCGCCGAATAGGCAAAGCGGTCCGCCAGTCCGGCGGAGGCGGCGATCGAAGCCATGTTGAGAATCACCCCGCCTCCCATCTTCTTCATCTGAGAGACGATTGCCTGCATGCAATTGAAGACGCCCAGGACGTTGACTCGATAGACGGCTTCGAAGTCGCTCTCGGTGGTCGATTCGAGTGTCCCCACGTGGGCGATGCCGGCGCTGTTGACCAGGATGTGAACGCGGCCGAGGCGGGCGATCTGAGCAAAAGCGTCCTGAACGCTGGCTTTGTTGGAGACATCGCAAAAAGCCGCAGTGGCCTTTCCGCCCGCGTCGACGATCTCCTTGGCGGCCGCCTTCGCTTGCTCAGCATTGACGTCAAGAATGTGAACCGTGGCCCCGCGAGAAGCGAAAAGAACGGCGATGGCTTGGCCAATTCCCCGCGCCCCACCGGTGATCACCACCCGTCTACCGTCGAGCTGGAAGTCGGCGGTGTTGTGATTCTCTTGATCCAGAGCGACACTCCTCGCTTGCCAGCGAGCGTCTGCCTCTAGCACCCGGCGGGCTGCAATTCAATATTGAAAATTTTAGGTTCATTCTTTAAAACAGTCCACCTTCGGGCAAGAGGAAAACGGCGCAATGATTCGAGCACGGGAATCCAAATCGGCACCGGTGGGAGTGGTGGGCAAGGTTTTAAGAATTTTGGAAGCGCTGGACGGCTCCCCGGCGGGATTGCAGCTGCGGGAGATTGCGCTGCAGACGGGGATCAACAAGAGCACCGCCTACCGTTTTCTCGCCCACTTGGAGAAGGAAGACTACCTGTTTCGAGACAACGGCGGCGCGTACATCGTGGCGCCGAAGCTGGCTCGCCTCGGTTCGGGAATTTCCTACCACGCGACGCTGCGCAAGGTGAGCAATCCGGTCCTGACCTCGATCGCCCAATCCACCAAGGAAACCGTCAACCTGGGCGTACTGGACGGGAATGAAATCCTCTATCTCGATGTGATGGAGAGTACCCACAGCTTTCGCATGGTCTCCAAGCCGGGAATGCGCCGGCCTTTGAGCTGCACCGCTCTGGGCAAGGCGATCCTGGCCTTTCTCCCGGACGAGCAGCGGGAAGAGATTCTGCCGACGCTGACCTTCGAGCGCTTAACGCAATACACGATCTCAAACCTTCCCCGCCTGCGAAGGGAGCTCGCGCGCATCGCGCAGCAGGGCTATGCCCTGGATGACCAGGAGACCAATCTGGGCGCGGTTTGCGTAGCGGCGCCGATCCTCGACGAAAGTGGAAAGGTCGCCGCGGCGATCAGCGTCTCCGGGCCAGTGACGCGAATCGGCCGCGAGCGGTGCCAGGCCTTTGCGGTCACGGTGAGGAAGGGCGCGCGACAGATCTCTGGGAGCATGGGACAAAGGCATTGAGCCCCTCGACTTCGCTTCGCTGCGCCTGTCCCGATTTCCGCTAAGCGACAATGCCGCCTTTGTCGAGGCACCAAGGCCACCGATTTTTGGCCCGGCCTACTGCGCGCTCAAGTCATCCCTGGTGAACGCGATTGGTGAGGGTGCCGATGCCCTCGATGACAATGCTCACTTCATCGCCGTAGACCAACCACCGCGGCGGCTTCTGGCCCATTCCCACGCCCGCGGGGGTGCCGGTGAAAATCAGAGTACCCGGAAGCAGCGTGGTGCTGCGGCTTAAAAACTCGATCAGAGCCGGGACGTCGAAAATCATGTCGCCGGTGTTGGAATCCTGAACAGTGCGGCCGCTCAAAATGGTTTGGATTCGCAAGCCAGACGGATTGGGCAGTGATTCCGGAGTGACCAGGCAAGGGCCAATCGGCGCGAAGGTATCGAAGCTCTTGCCGTAGCACCACTGGCTGCCGCCCCACTTGAGCTGCCAGTCGCGAGCGCTGACGTCGTTGCCGCAGGTGTAGCCGGCGACGAAGTCGAGCGCGCGGTCGCGAGGAACGTCCTTGCAGGTTTTGCCGATGACCACCACCAGCTCGCACTCGTAGTCGACCTCGGTCGAATACTTCTTCGCGGGAAGCAAGATCGGCGCGCCGGGATCCTGAACCGAGTTCACTCCCTTGGCAAAGACGACCGGAAACTCCGGTATCTTGAAATTAGCCTCCTTGGCGTGAAGGCGGTAGTTGAGGCCGATCGCCCAGATCGCAGTCGGCACTACGGGTGCGAGCAGGCGTTCGACGGGAGCTGGCTGCGCGGTCTTCTGCAACCCGCCGAAGAGCTCTCCTTCCAGCCGAAGAAAGGAACCGTCTTTTTCCTGCGAGGCGAATCCTGTATTTCCCGATCGATCCCGGTAACGGACTATCCTCACGTCGACCCCTTCCGTCGGATTCTGCGCAATTCGAGCAAAGCCGATTACGCCAATTCGCAAGCGCGGGCAAGGCCTGGCTCTCGTTTCATCTATTGAAGTGATTGCTTTGCATCTTGAAATATGCTTACTCCCTCGCGCGGGGCCTGGGCGAAATCGACCGTGAGGTCGCATCGCGAACTTTTAGCCGCTGGAGGGTCTGGCCGATGGCGTCATCAGTGATTCTTCGAAAGCTGCCCAAGGGTCTGCCGGTGCTCGTCGTGCTCGCCGCTGCCTGCAATCCCTATGACTATCAGCAGGGCGAGTTCAACGCGGGCCCGGTAGACGCAGCGAATTTTCCGAAACCGTATCAGGGCGTAGGAGCGGACCCGAATGTCCCCGGCTACTTCGCCGGGAAGGGCAGCTTCACCGAGATACGCGCTTTTATCAATGGCGCCAACGCCGGCTATTACGCCTTCCCGTTCACCAAAACCCAGCTCAGTGCGAGCGATCCGCTGCTGTTGCCGAGCGATACAAAAAAGCAGCCGATGTCGCCCACTGCCTACGTCTTCGATCCCGCGCCGCCCAGCCCATTCCCTCCATCTCAGAAGTGCATTGCGCCGGCGGGCTACACCTACGACCCGTACGATCGCAACAACGACATGCGCCTGGATGAGCAGAGCAACATCTTCACCCTGCTGCCATTGGCCACCGAGAAGCCAGGCCAGGCCAGCACGTTCGAATACATCCCAGTCGTCTCAGAAGTCGCGGTGAGCGCGGATGGATTGGCTTGCCAGAGCATCAAGAGCGACGCGACGTTGAACAAGGTTTTGAAGAATCAAAACCCGACCGGCAAGTTCCTTCTTTGGGCGATTATCGATCCGTCTTCGGGCGTGTATCGGGTGGGGCAGACGTCGACGATGACGCTGCCGGACGGAAGCCCCAACCCCAATTATTCGCCGGGGATCCTCGTGCAGCATTGGGGTTGGTTTGGCCATTACTACCTGGCCTACATCGACGGCGGCTACATCCCAAAGCAACCCGTGAGCGGGGGCGCGCGGATGACAACGCAGCAGCTGTACATCCCGCTGAGAATTACACCGGCGGGGGTTCGCTGCGGCAGCGTGACTTGCCAGGCAGGTCAGGTCTGCGCGAACAACACTTGTCAAAGCTGCACCGCCAACCGCCCTACTACGGCGGATGCTTGTCCAACGGGGGAGAGGTGCTGTCCATCGCCGCAGACGTGTATCAATCCGGGGGCGAGCGGGACTTGCGCTGACCTTGGGAAGGCGGGTCAGGGCTACGACGTCCTCCAGTTCAAGCGGAGTGACGACAACTACTCCCCGGTCTGCGAAGTGAGGCAATACAGCCTCCTGGTTGGCTCGCCTGCGAGGCCGCCGCTCGTCAGTGAGTTGCCCAAGAGCTCCGCCGCGATTCTCCCGCTGAATCCGCAGCAACCGACCACTGACAGTGGAATCGACCGCTACGTTTACTGTCCTCAAGTCGACTAGGCGCACACAACATGACTCTTAGATCCCGAAGCAGAGTTGGCTCAGCCGTAGCTTTAGTCATGTTTCTCCCAGTCGCAGAGCGCGCCGCGTTCGGTGCAGCCGAATTGGAGGGCCAGATTCGAGGCCGAATCGTCGAGGCCACAACTGACGCGCCGGTGCCTGGCGCCACCGTCACTGTGACTTCTCCCAACCTCGGCGATCCGCACATCGTCACGTCGAACGAGGAAGGCGAGTACTTGGTGCCGGGCCTGCCCATCGGCCACTACAAAGTGACGGTGAGCTACCCGGGCGTCAAGCCGATGATCCGCGAGGTTTTGGTCCAACCCGGAATCACTTCCGCGCTGGATTTCAAATGGTCTGCGGAGCTGGCTGAGACCGAAACAACGACAGTGATCGAGCAGCGCCCGATGACCAATCCCGACTCGACGCAGACGGGAGCGGTCATCTCAAATGACCAGCAGCGATACATCCCCACCGGACGTCGGTACACCGACGCGGTGACGCTGGTGCCCGGCGTCACACCCGGGAGCGTCGATCACTTCATCAAAGGGGGGCGCTCGGCTCATAACAAATACCTGATCGACGGCCTGGACGTGACAGATCCGGTGAGCCACACCGCTCAACAGCTGCTCGCCTTTGACAGCATCGACGCGGTTCAGGTGATCACCGGTGGCTTTGACGCCGAGTACAACGTCTTCGGCGGGATCATCAACACCATCACCCGCGAAGGCTCGGACGAATGGCACGGAAGCGTGTCTGCCTATGGGACCAATGCCTCGTTCGACAATCGGAAAACGGAGGGCCTCTCCCCGCTCGAGCGCGATCGAATATTCGACGACTCTCCAGTCGCCGCGACCTATACGTACATCGCCACTGGAATGCTCGGCGGACCAATCGTCCTGCATCGATTGTGGTTCAACGCCACCTTCGAGTACCGATACGCGCAAACGGGGAAGCTGGTTGGCCCGCCGATGAATCTGCCGCCCCCGCCGCAGACCAATGTCACGCTCTTGCCGAGGCTCAAAGTGAGCTGGGCTCCGAGCTCAACGCAGCGTTTTGGTCTGTCCTTGGCGGCGGATCCGCAGACGCAGGACAACGACCGGCCGCAAGCGGCCAGTCAAGGAATGCTTCCGCTTTACCAGCGGTACACGGAGATGGGAGGGTACAACGCGATTTTTTCCTGGAGTGTTTTTCCCAGCGCCAAGTTCGAGTTTCGCCTCGACGCCGGCGTCAAATATCAATACGTGAATACAGGCCCCCGAGCCTGGTTCGGCCGGATCGATTACACCTACTGCGACATGTTCTCAGCGAGGAACTGCCACTACGAGAAGGACACGCCTACCCACGTCAATGGAGACGACAATTCTACCTGGTACAACGCCGACACCGACTTGAGCTTCTGGAACAGGACCACCTTCCAGCTTGATCCAAAGATTACCTTCCGCAGCCGTTGGTTCGGCGAGCACACCACAAAAATCGGGCTTCAGTTGCAGTACCTCTTAAACCGCCGAACGCTCCACCAAACCGGTAACTTCAAATACGCGGACAAGGGCGGAGGGCCGCTGGAGGACGGGCTCTGCGACCCGGACAACGGAAAAACGGCGGGCTGCGACCAGCGCAACAGCTCGACCGATCGAGCCATGCGCAATATTGGCTACAGCCCCGCGCTCTTTTTGCAGGATCATTGGCGGCTGGTGGACTGGTTTACCCTCGCGCCGGGAATCCGCTTCGACTACGGCCGCGCGCGGCTGACCAATGGCACCTGGTTTGCGTCGCAGTTCGCAGTCGGCCCGCGGATAGGGCTGATCGTCGATATCACGCGCGACCAGAAGACGATCTTTTCCGGCAGCTACGGCCGGAGTAACTCCGTCGTCGACGTGGGAAACACCTCGAGCTACGACAACATCGTCCAAGGCGCAAAGCGAACGGACAAGTGGAACAAGACCACGATGCAATGGGACTTCTTTTCTCAATCCGGCGGCGACTCCGGTGCGATCGTCGACAAGAATGCGCTGGTCCCGCACTCGGACCAGGTTGACACCAGCCTCAGGCGCGAGATCTTCCGCAACACCGTCTTGGGGCTCGAGTACACGTGGAAGAGAATTGCCGCCACTTGGGACTCGGTCGAAACGAACGTCATTTGGGATCCCACCGGCTACCGGATCATCGGGTACCGAGACGGCGTTCCTCACGAAGTCACGCTCTACACAACTCCAGCCGACAACGTCCGGACGTACAACGGCATCAGCTTATCGCTCGAGGGAAGGCCGACCCCCAATTGGTATTTTCTCGCCTTCTATACGCTCTCCTGGCTGTATGGGACGACCGAGTTTGAGCTCACCTCCGCCAGCTCGAGCGGAATCCTCTCGTCCCAGGCGCATCGCATTCCCCAGCAATGGAAATTCCAGAACGGATTTTTGCCCGAGGATCATCGACACCAGGTGCACCTCGCGGCGAGCTACACCATTAAGGACCTGACGATTGGAACGAGGATGGAGTACTTGAGCGGGGCGCCGCGGAGCAAGTTTTTCAACGCCACCGACCTTGCCGACACGAGCAAGAACATCAGCTATCGCAGCCCGAGGGGTACCGACCCAGGCATCTGCGCCGGCACCGTCCCTGGGCAGGGTAATTTCACTCCCGCGACGAGCGTCTGTGGTAACAACGTCGGTAATATCGCAGAGCTTCGCCTTCCTCCCCGGGTCCAGGTGGATATCCACCTCGAGTATGATTTCTATCGTCTCTTCCACCAACACATCGGCCTGAGCTACGACATTTTCAACGTCTTCAACGACCGCAGCCCGACCTCAATCCAAGAAAACGACGCGCCGGCCGGTACGTTCGGTCAAGTCACCGGTCGAAACACCGCTTTGAACATGCGGCTCGGTGCTCGCTATGACTTCTAGCCCGGACCAAGGTCCCGAGACTTGACGGGCAGAGCGTGGCAAAGGGCTGCACATGGGTCCCTGGCAAGCGATCACACGGCGAAATTTCTTGAAATCGACCGCGGTCACCACCGCGGCGGCTTTTGGGCGAGTGTCGATCGCGAAGAGCGCCTCTGGCGCGCCAGGCAAAAGCGCTCGGCCGCAGCGGCTGCTCACCGGGTGGGAATATCATCAGGGGACGCTCGGGGGTGCTTGGGACGTTTGGCGCCGCGACGCCGGCGGGGCGGTCTCGTGGCGACCGGTTGAGGTGCCTCACTGTTTCAATGCTCGCGATGCGGTTGATCCGGACGAGCCGTGCTACCACGGGCAAGGATGGTACCGAATCAGGCTGAAGCTGGAGAATCCATTCAAGGCAGGGCGCACGCTTCTGCACTTCGAGGGGGCCGGTCAAAAGAGCAAGATATTTGTTAGTCTGGACGAGGTCGGCGAGCACATCGGTGGATACGATGAATTCGCGGTCGACGTTACCGATGCTGCAGCAAAAGCGCTGAGCAATCCGGAGAACAAAGGCGAAGTGCCGATCGCAGTTCTCTGCGACAACTCACGCGATTTGGAGATGATCCCGTCGAGCCTGAGCGATTTCAATCGCTACGGCGGACTCTACCGATATGTGAATCTCGCCTATCTGCCCGCGGTCTCACTCCAGCGGATCTTGATCCAGCCTGTCCTGGAAGCGAAACAATCAGCGAAGGTCTCGGTCAAGGCCCGTCTCTACAATCCCAGATCGGCGGGCGACGCGCTTAAAATTTCTTTGCGCATTCTAGATCCACGGGGCGACACCATTTACCGGTCAAATCAAACATTGCCTCCCTGGAAGGGCGAGGCCAAGCTTGCGACGTTTGAAATAAAGTCACCGCAACTGTGGTCCCCGTCGCATCCTGTCCTCTATCGATGCGAGGTTACTCTTGCCGGCCCCCATGGTGAGATGGATGTCACCGAGCGCTTTGGATTGCGCTCGTTTGAATTTGTCAACCACGGTCCTTTCACTCTCAATGGCTCGCGACTTTTAATCAAGGGAACGCATCGCCACGAGGACCACGCCCTGCTCGGCGCGGCGATGAGCGAAGAGCTGATTCGCGCCGAGATGAAGGTGATCAAGGAGATGGGGGCAAACTTCATCCGGCTGGGCCACTATCAGCAGTCCCGCGCTGTGCTCGACAGCTGCGACGAGCTCGGCTTGCTCGTCTGGGAAGAGATTCCCTGGTGCCGCGGTGGTCTGGGAGGCGAGCACTACCAAGAACAAGCTCGACGGATGCTGGGCAACATGATCGACCAGCACTACAACCATCCTTCCGTGATCATTTGGGGTCTGGGCAACGAGAACGACTGGCCGGGCGACTTCCCCGAATTCAACAAGGACAAGATCGGCGCCTTCATGAGAGAGCTGAACGACCAGGCGCATCGGCTCGACTCGTCGCGCATGACGGCGATCCGGCGCTGCGACTTTTGTAAAGACATCGTAGACGTGTATTCGCCTTCGATCTGGGCCGGTTGGTATCGCGGCCGATACACCGAGTACAAGGCCGCCTCGCAAACCGAAATGGAGAAGGTAAACCATTTCCTCCATGTCGAGTGGGGCGGCGACAGCCACGCGCGAAGGCACTCAGAGGAACCCGACCGGGTGATCTCCAAGATCGCCACCGGCCAGGGCACAGATGAGCGCGGGCTCGATTATCTGCTGACCGGCGGACAGGAGCGCGCGTCGAAAGACGGCGACTGGTCGGAGAGCTACATTTGCAATCTCTTCGATTGGCATCTCAAAGAGCAAGAGACGATGCCGTGGCTGACCGGCGCCGCCCAGTGGATCTTCAAGGACTTTTCGACGCCCGGACGACCCGACAATCCCATCCCGCGGGTGAATCAGAAGGGCCTTGTCGAGCGCGACCTCACACCGAAAGAGGGCTATTACGTATTCCAGTCGTACTGGAGCGACAAGCCGATGATTCACATCTATGGGCACTCGTTTCCAGTGCGTTGGGGCGACGCGACCGAGAGCAAAATGGTGAAGGTCTATTCCAACTGCGAAACCGCCGAGCTGTTTCTCAACGGCGCATCCTGCGGGGCGAAGAAACGCAACGGTCAGGATTTTCCCGCGGCCGGTTTGCGGTGGTCGGTGCAGTTCAAACCCGGTGAAAACCACTTGCGCGTGACTGGACGCAAAAACGGTGCGAATGTCGCCGACGAAATCCGTTTTCAGTACCAGATTGAGAAGTGGCAAAAGCCGGCGCGCTTCGGGCTGAAAGAAACAGCGCGGCAGGGCGAGACAGTGACGGTCGAAGCGCGCCTGTTCGACGCCAATGATGTTCTCTGCCTGGATGCCCGCAATCAAATCCGTTTCGCGCTCGACGGAGACGGCGCCTTGCTCGACAACACCGGCACAAACCGAGGCTCGCGAGTCGTGGAGCTCTACAACGGCCGAGCTGAGATCAGTCTGCAGCGACGAAGCGGTAAATCGGTGATCAGCGTTTCGAGCAAGGGAGTTCCCACCGCGTTCCTGAGCGTTAACTAATGCATGAGGATGAGCCATGAATCAAAAGGGAATGAGCCGCCGCGATTTGTTGAAGCGCACAGGGATTTCCCTGGCAGCTTTGGCAGCCGATCCAACAATCAGCGTCGCCCAGGAGCCGAGGCCGGCGCCCTCGAGCATTCCCGACAGCGAGACGCGAATGAAGTGGTGGCATCAAGCCAAGTTTGGCATGTTCGTGCATTGGGGTCTCTACAGCGTCCTCGGCAGGCACGAATGGGTGATGGAAAACGAAGGCATTCCAGTCGCCGAATACGAGCCGCTGGCGCGTCGCTTTAATCCCAAACCGAATGCCGCGCGCGATTGGGCAAAGTTAGCAAAGCGCGCGGGTATGAAGTACATGGTGATGACGACAAAACACCACGAAGGCTTTTGTCTGTTCAACAGCAAGCTGACAAATTACTGCGCTGCCAAACAGGCGGCGGGCCGGGACCTGGTAAAGGAATATGTCGACGCGGCGCGGGCGGAAGGACTGCGAGTGGGCTTCTATTACTCGTTGATGGACTGGCATCACCCGGACGGGGCACGGTGTGCTGACGATGAAGCGGCCCGGAAGCGCTTCGTGGACTACACCTTCGGGCTGATCCGCGAGCTGATGACCAACTACGGAAAGATCGACGTGCTTTGGTACGACGTGTCATGGCCGCTGGATGCGGCCGGTTGGCAGTCCGAGCGGATGAACAAGATGGTCTTCGAGCTGCAGCCCAACATCATTGTGAACAATCGCAACAAGCTGCCGGGCGATTTCTCCACGCCGGAACAGAGAATCGTCGCGGAGAAGGATCGCCCGTGGGAAGCTTGCATGACGCTAAATGACAGCTGGGGATACCAGGCAGCTGACGACAATTGGAAAACGCCCAAGCAAGTGATACGCAATCTGGTCTCGTGTGCTCGAGACGGGGGGAATTACTTGCTCAACATCGGTCCTCGTGCGGATGGTTCGATTCCCGAGGCGTCGGTGCGGATCCTCGAAGAGGTTGGGCACTGGATGGCGGGGTGCGGTGACACGATTTACGACTCGGAGCCTTGCCAGGTGCGTCGCTCCAATTACGCAAGCTTTACGCGAAAAGGGAATACGCTCTTCATTCATGTGCATTTTTGGCCCGGCGATACGGTGGCCCTGAGTGGGCTGAAGGCTCGGGTGAAGTCCGCCAGGCTATTGCCATCGAAAAAGAACGTCGACTTCAAGCAAGATCCGTTTCGAGTGCGCTTCAGCGGTCTTCCCCAGGAAGCGCCCGATCATCCAGTGACGACGATCGGCATCGAATGCGATTCGGAGCCGGTGCAGGATACCGATTTTGTCCG
>DATFTC010000108.1:0-23032 GCA_035262305.1 Myxococcaceae bacterium
TGGAGCTGTCGCAGCATCGATGTCTTCTTGGATTGGTGTGCCTGCATCCGGCTGAGGATGTTGTCCAGCGCGACCACCGCTTTTAGGATGTGCGGGCCCTTGTTGAGCATCACGCATTCGGCGCGTTCGCTCATCGCGGCATCGGTGATCTCCGCGCGCGAGGGAATCCCTTCCTTAGCAAGACTCTCCAGGACCTGGGTCGCCCAGATTACCGGCAGATTGGCGGCCTCGCACAGCCAGAGAATCTCTTCCTGAACTTCGGCCAGCCGCTCGTATCCGCACTCCACCGCGAGATCGCCTCGGGCGATCATCACCCCCATCGCCTCGCTTCGCATCGCGGTCCAGAGCAGGGTCGGCAGATTCTCGAATGCGCGGCGCGTCTCGATCTTCAGGACAATCCCCAGTTGTGGCTTTCCGAGGCGGGCCAGATGCTCCTGGAGCTGTACCACGTCCTCCTCGCGCTGCACGAACGAAAACCCCACCATGTCCGCGTGCTCGGCGACGAAGCTCAAATCCTCAACATCCTTGGGCGTCAATGCTGGAAGCCGTAGCCTCGCCTCTGGAAAATTCAGGCCGCGATCACCGCGCAGCTTGACGCCGTCGGGTGGAGTGCGCGTTATCTCCAGCAGAACCCCATCGACATCGGCGCTGCGGATTACTGCTTCGATCTTCCCGTCATCAATGAGAACAATGAGTCCTGGCCGAAGCTGAGAAAAGACGTCTCCCAGCGTGCAACCGATGACGGCCGGCTCCAGCACCCTCCCCGACGAGTCCCGAATGGCAGGGCGGCCAGGTCTCAAGCTACGCGTGAGGCGAAGAGTATCTCCGGCGTTCAGCGGAATGGGCTGTTCCGCCCTGGGCAGACCGATCACCTCCGCTTTGCTCCGAGTTCGCTTCGAGCGCAGGATCGTGCCGTCCGTCAAGTAAGTGGTGGAGTTGCTCTCCGCGAGCCAGGTCCCTTCGTGCCTCGCCGTCAGCACAATGCGGCGAGCAACACCGCGCGCGTCCTTCAGCTTGAGCTTCTCGTTGGGCCGTAGCTCATCCAGGAACTTAGCTGGCAGCTCGAGGACTGCGTCTGCGCTGACGCTGGCGGTCGGACTCAATCCGCGCGGGACCAGAGCGACAATCACCGGACGAATCACCTGACCCAACCGGTTTCGAGCAGGCCGCCACTTGAGGACGGGAGGGCCCAGCTCGACGGGCCCGGTGCGAAGCTTTGGGCCGCCTAAGTCCATCAGAATTCTGCAGCTCAGCCCCAGTTCCTTCTCCGCCCCGCGCAGCTGCTCCACCAGCGCGAGCCACTCTTCCGGCCCATCGTGCGCGCAGTTGATCCGCATGCAGTTCATCCCCGACTGGAGCAGGCTTCGGATCAAACCGCCTTTCGCCTCCTTGCCGGAAACGGTCACCATGATCCGGACGCTGCGACCGCCGGGTCTGGCGCCCAGCAACCGCGTTGCAAAATGATCGAGCAGCGCGGGCCCTTGAGCGAACGTCGGCGAGGCGCCGCGGACCACGCGCGGAGCTCCACCTTGAAGCCGATACAGCACCGCGCGGACTGCATCCAGGCTCGCCGCGATGTGAGCTTCAGCCCGACCAAGCGAAGACAGCCCCTGCCGGGCGAGCTCTTCCTGAAGAGGTCGGATCTCGTGGCGCCGGAGCGCGAGGTACTGAAGCAGGTTGCAGGCGCTGAGGCGGTGACCCGGATGGATGGAGCCGAGCGTCTCGGGGTCTTCAGGAGCAGCCCTCGCCAGCTCCTCGCGCAGGGCGTCCAGCTCCTCCAGCAATCGGTGCGGTTGAGCGGACGCGATTCTTGATTTGTCTGATTCCTTCTGCAGCTCGGGTTGATCCAGCGGACGATGTGGTCGCAGACTTTGGCTCTTCAGCGCTTCTAGAGGCGACCGCTCGTTCATTCTGGAACCCTTTCGACCGGCAGCGTTCGAGCCCCGTCGCAGATTGCAAGAGCCCAGACAGGGAAGATGAGCAAGTAGGCGTGATAGTGGATCGCGCAGTTGCGGTTGAAGACTCCGGCGATCGGTTCCGCGGGCCAGCGTCCATCGGGCCGCTGTTGCGCGCGCAGCCAGCTCACGCCGCGTTGGACCGCGTCGCTGTTGATCTCCCCTGCCGCGGCGAGGGCAAGCAATGCCCAGGAGGTCATCACCGCGTGGCTTCGAGTGCCTTCGGTATACGAGCGCCTTCGGCAGCTCTCCAGTGTCTCACTCCAACCGCCGTCGCTTCGCTGCCGTTCGAGTAAAAAGCGCGCCGCCGCTCGCAGCGACGGATGCTCGGGACGAACGCCCGCCGCGACCAGACCCGATACCCCGAACCAGGTTCCGTAGGTAAAACAAACGCCCCAGGAGCCTTCCCACGAGCCATCCGCCCTTTGGTCGCTGATCAAAAACTGTCCGCCGCGATCAATCGCTCGAAAAATCGCTCGCCGCCTTCGCGCCTCGAGCATTGGCGATGCGCGGGCGTACGCCGCGAGCGCCTGGACGCAAGCGGAGGTGCATTCGACGTACGAATAGTCCACCATGATGCGAGCAAAAACGTCCGACGGATTCAAAAGCTCAAGCCACTTCGGCCCGCGAGTCCGCTCGTACGTGGCCCAGCCCCCGTCGCGGTTCTGAAGCGAGAGGATGAACTCGACCGCGTCGTCGAGGCGCTCTCGGGGAACCCGACTCATGTTCCGCGATTCCAAGAGAAGCGATGCTTTGATGCCCTCGGCGGTACAATCGCTGATCGGCCATCCGTGCGCTCGGGTCGAAAATGGCCAGCCCCCACGGCTTGGATGTCGAAAGTATCGTTTGTAATGTTTGGTGTTATCGAGCACTTGATTTGACTCGATGAAGTGCGCTGCGCGGCTCAGCGTCGCGCGCACCGCCTCGTCTTCACCCGTAGCGTCGACTGCCTGAACCGCGAAGGCCGTGTTCCACAACTCAGAGGAGTTGTACCCATTCATCTTCAGCCCATCGGGGGCGAGGTGGAGGTAATCGCTGAGTCTTCGCCGGTGCGCCTGCACCTCGGCGCCTCCAGGGCGCTCGAAATGCCAGACGAGCATGTTCAAAACTTTGCTGATTGGGCCGATGCAGATGTAATTGGTGGATTCGTCCTCCGCGCGAACGTGATCCAAAATCTTCCTCAGGGCGCGCTGCCGGAGGGATCGCAGATGGCGGCGCTCATAGAGGCCGAGCAGGCGGTGAACCCATCGAAACAACGTCGTCCGGGGCGTGTATGAATCCGTGGCCGCGACGCGATTTCGAGCAGCATTCCAATCGACGTCCGCATACGGCTGCGGATAGATCTCTTCGCGCAGCGATGCCAGCAGCGGCGAGTCCGTCACTCGCGCGCGCCGTCCGTACAAATAGCTCATCGGCAGGTACACCATCCGGCAGTGGCACCAAAGCTTCGACGGATGAATTGGAAGTGCGGCGGGCAGCAACCACAGCTCGGGCGGCACCGGTTGCAGGCCTTCGTACTGGTACAGCCGGAGGAGCGAAAGGATGAATTTTCCCCAAGAGCCGCTGGCCAGCGCGCCTCCCAGGGGGAGAAACCACGCTCGGGCGCGCGCGAGCGATGGATCCTCGGCGGGGATACCCAACAGCCGAAGCGTCACGTAGTTGAGGACCGAAGTGAACACGTGGCTTCGCGATTCGACGTCGAGCCCCCAGCCCCCATCCTCGTTCTGGTGCCCCCGAATGAATGCGACAAAGCCGTCCCGAGTGGCCGAATCCGGCGCCTCGCCGAGCGCATGCAGCCCGGCGACGTAGATCGGAACCAGAAACAGCGGGCCCCCGTAATCGCCTTTCCAAGCGCCGGCAGCGGACTGCTCTTCGGCGATCACCTCAAGGCCTCTCTGGATGACCGGATCGCCCGACCGATTGTCAATCGCCGATCTCGGGTTGACGCCCGCCGCGCCGCTGGCCGCGAGCTCAGACACTGGGCGAAGTCCCATCCGGCGCTTGAGAAGCGCAAAGATGATAGTAGGCGCGCAGCTGCTCATCGTTGCGAACCATCGAACGGGTAACCGCCATCACGCGCTGAACTGCGTCCCGCCCGATCTTCACCGGCGTGGGCTCGAGGACCGCGGGGTTGCCCGACAGCTCTCGAAGGGTGAGCACCGCGAAGAACAGCGGCCAGAGGCAAAAGAGGCGAATTCCCTGCTCCTCCGCCGGAATGGCGAGCGCGTACTCCAAAGCCACGTCCGCGTCGCGGCGCGCCACTTCGATCAGCTCGTCAAAAAAGGCCACCGCTTGCCTGCGCAGCTCCGGGCGAAGAAGCGTTTGCGGCGTCAAACCATGCTTTGCCATTTCTCGCCGAGGTAGGAAACAGCGACCTTGGTCCAAATCCTCGCGAGCGTCTCGCAGGATGTTCGTCAGCTGCAGCGCCCTGCCGAACGCCGGCGCGCGCGCCATCAACTCGCTGGACCGAGCCTTGACGCGCGGCGAGAAGCCGGCGAACAGCTCGGTCAGCATCTCTCCGACGACGCCGGCGACGTAATAGCAGTAGGTCAGCGTCTGGTCCAAGTCGGCGAGTCCCTCGACCCTGCTCGGGACAGGCCCGTCGACTATGCGCGCGAAAGGCCCCTCGACTCTGCTCGGAACCGGCGCTCTCCCCTTGGTCGGCTGGATCGCCATCAGCTCCGACATTCCGCCGGTCATCACTCGCAGGCATCGCGCGATTGCTGGGCGCACTGACGCCTCGAGCTCAGAAAGAGCTCTCAACACCAGCGGCGTCCCGCGCAACAGACGGATCTCCGCCGGCGGCGCGGTGGGTCGCAAATGCCGTCGCGCGGTCCGCGCAAAGACCACCGAAGCTGGCCGCCATTCCGCCGGCAGCTCGCAGAGCCTGGCGAATTCGACTAGGAGCGGTCGCCGCTCCGCCGCCGATCCCTCGGTCTCGTCCTCGATCGTGTCGGCGATGCGGCACAGCAAATAGGCCACCGAGACGACGAGGTCCAGGGGCGCCGGGAGGACCGGGATATTCAAAGCAAACGTTCGCGAAACCGCCGACAAAGTGAGGCGGCAAAATCGCTCCGCTGTGTTCACCACAGCCGCACCCCCGCGGCGGGACTCATGCGATGCCCAAGGCTGCTATATAGACCAACGACTGGGATCGTCGCTTGGCCGATTTTGATGCACTCATCGTAGGCGCTGGACCCGCGGGTTGCACGACCGCCGCGGCGTTGGGCGAGTTGGGGTTTCGCGTTCTCGTCGTGGACGCCGGCGTGGATTCCAGCAAGCAGCTTGCCGGAGAGCTGATCCATCCGCCGGGCATGGCAGACCTCTCTTCGCTCGGCTTTGCCGCCTTCCTTCGAGGCGCGGGCGCGCAGCCGGTCCAAGGATTCGCAGTCGTGGACGCCGGCGATGGCGGGCGGAGATCGCTTCTGCCCTATCAAGATGGCGAAGGCGTCGCCCTCGAGCACGCCCTGCTGCGGCGATCGCTGATGGAAGGCCTGGAGGCTCGAGCTGGGATCGTCGTTCGTCAAGGCGCGCGCATTTCCCAAATCTTGCGCAACCACCGGCACGGCGTGGAAGCGTCGGTACGACAGGACGGTGCCGGCGAGGAGAGAATTCACGCCCGGCTTCTCGTCGCTGCGGATGGCCGGTCGTCGCACGCGCGCGGGCTCCTGCGCATCAGGGAGGCTCGAGAGCGTCTCTCCTCGATGCTCGGAGTGATGGTCGACGCCGCGTACCTTCCACATCCCGGTCATGGCCATCTGTTCGTCGGCGGCCCGGCTCCCGTCCTTGGGTATGCAATTACGCCGACCAAGGCGCGGATCATGGTGGACCTGCCATCTGGCAGCGGCGCGGCAAAGCTGGTGCAATCCCCGCAGCTTCTCTCCGCGCTGCCGGCTGTCCTTCGCGAAGCGGTGATCGAAGCTTCGCGCAGCAGCCAGGTGCTGATGGCGGCCAATGAGACGCGTTTGCCGGCGTCCGTCGCAGTGCAAAGCGCCGTGCTGGTAGGAGATGCGGCGGGGTGCTGCCATCCCCTGAGCGCGAGCGGATTGTCTTCCTGCACGCGCGACGCCCGGGTGCTTCAGGAGGCGCTTCGGCGTTACCCGGACGATGTCCCTGCTGCGCTGCAACTGTACGCGGTGAAAAGGCGGGCTCCACAGCGCACAAGGATAGCGCTCGCTTCCGCTCTCTACCGGACTTTTTCGCAGCAAACTCCAGAGATGGCGGCGCTGCGCAGCGGCATGTTCAGGTACTGGGCGCGAACGCGGACCGGCCGCGATGTCTCGATGGCGTTGCTCTCCACGCGCGAATTGCGGATGTGGATCATGGCGCGCGAATACGCGCGGGCCGTGCTTCACGGATTGATCGCAATGGCTTCGCGCGGCTCGGGATCGAGTCGGGGCTCGCTCTGGACCGCTCTTCGGCTCGTCCGTTCCGCGTTTCCTCACCTTCGCCGTGCGCTCGCCGGCGCGCTCGAGGACTGGCGGGGCGCGGTCGCGCGGCTGCTGTCCCGAGCATCGAGGCCGAGCAAGTCTCATGATTCGCGCGCCGGGGATCTCGATCCCAGTCGAGCCCCGCTCTCGAGATCGTAGCTTCGGCCTCGCCAGTCCACGCTGCGCCAGATCCGGGTTGACAGCGCCACCAGGGCGCCGAGGAGCGGCATCAGCGCAGCCATCCAAAGGTAGCGGATGGGGACTCGAGGGCCGCCCAGCCGTCGCTGCAGCCCCAACTGGCTGGCGGCGAACAAGGCGATCGCTGCCGCGGGAAAGATCGCCGCCGCGGGGTGCGCCAGCGCCAGCGCCGCGGCCAAGGCCAACCAGGCCACCCAAGCGAGGATGCCTCGTACCCAATTAAAGAGCGCGAAGCTGCGGGGCAAGCCACCTTGCGAGAACAAAACCCAACGTCGGAAGGTACGCAGAAACTGAATCATCCCCATGCCGCCGATGACGATCGGAAGGGGCTTGGCGATCATCACGTTGAGCCAGCCGGCCTCCGCTACGCATTTGCCGATGTACATGTCGTCTACCAGCTGGCCCTCGGCGCAGCGAATTCCGCCGATCGCGTCGAGTGCCTCGCGCTTGAACACCATGAACTGACCCATGATGAACGGCAGCTCGCCCTGGGGCCCGGCGACGAACGCAACCGACGGACTGTACCAGGCGTTGACCAGCAGCGCGTAACCGACGTCGCCCACTCGCGGAGCATCGGCCCGCGCGACGATGGGAGCAAATGTTGCGCCGGCCCGAGGATTGGAAAAAAGAGCATCGACCAAAGCGCGCAAAAGCTCGGGCGGTGGCCGCGTGTCGGAATCGTTGAACGCCAGCAGCTCGCCGCGGGCCTTTTGAGTGCCGAGCAGCATCGCATTCAACTTACCGGTGCGTCCTTTGGGAGGTGGACCGGCAATCAAGACGTCCACGCGGGTTCGCGGAACGTCTTTTCGCTCGAGGATGGCAGCGCGGACGAGCGAATAAGCGGGGTCGGCCTCGGAATCGAGCGCGAAGAAGATCTCCAACTCGCCTGGGTAATCGGTGTCGAGGAGAGCCAGGACGTTTTCCCTCGCGCCGACGTCGAGGCCGCGGATGGGACGGACGATCGTCACCGACGGGTACGACCTGGGCTGCTGAGCGGGAAGGGAGCGGGAAAGGCTGCGAATCAGGCGGCGATGAATCTCGGCCACCGCGAGTGCGACCAAGGCGCCCAGGATCGAGATGAAGGCGGCCGAGCTCACAAGGCCCGTTGAGAACGTTGAAAGTTCATTCAATGCGCCTGCGGGCGCCTTCGCTGCGCCGCCGCGAACCAACGCGCTAAAGGACGAGGTGCCCACCAATTGGCGTTGCCGAAGAGCCGCATCGTCGCCGGAACCAAAAGCACCCGCACCAGAGTCGCGTCGATGGTCACCGCAATCGCCATTCCCAAGCCCATCGCCTTCACCACTACCACGGTGGCCAAAGCGAATGCGGCAAAAACCGCCACCATGATCGCTGCCGCGCTGGTGATGAGACCTCCTGTCCGCTCGAGACCTTCGGCCACCGACTGGGTGTTGTCGCCGGTGCGTCGATACTCTTCCTGGATCCGGCTGAGCAAAAGCACTTCGTAATCCATGGAAAGGCCAAAGACGGCGCAAAAGAGGAGAATCGGAAGGGACGGTTCGATTGGCCCCGGCTCGAAGCGCAGCAAGTTTCGCAGGTGGCCCTCTTGGAAAATCCAGACCAACGCACCGAAAGAGCCAGCGATCGACAGCAAGTTCATCACCAGCGCCTTGAGCGGGAGCACGACCGAACCGAGAAGCAGAAAAAGGACGAGCGCGGTCATCGCCATCACGAAGCCGAGCGCGGCCGGCGTGTGAGCCTGGATGAACGCCATCGCATCGAGGTTATTCGCGGTCTGCCCGCCGACCCAGACGCGGCCCTCGGCGACGGAGCGATCGGCGCGCAGCCGACGGACGAGTTCCTCCGCGTCCGGGCTCGTGCTCGGCGCACGGGTGAGAACGTACAGCACAGTGACTCTTCCGGCGATGAACGTTCTCGCCGCGATGTCGAAATCCGGAGGGAGAAAGTCGCGAGGGATTCCAGCGAGCTGCACATAGGCGGCGCGGTCGAGCGACGGATCGAGATCGACGATGCTCTCCACCGCCGAAGCCCCTGGCACCACCGCGATTCGCCGGCTGTAGTCATACAGAGCCGCAACCCGCCGCGGGGTGAAGACGTCTCCCGAGGGAAACTCGACTGCGACCACGATTCGGTTGGCGGCCTCGCGGGGGAAGTAACGAGCCAGCTCGTCGGCGCTTCGGCGCGCCTCGGCGTCGGGAGGCAAGGCCGTGATATCGGTCGCTGCCATTCGCAGCCGGCGGAATGGCGATCCAAGGAGCAGCAGTATCGCCAGGGTCGGCGCCAGCACCAAGAGCGGATGGCGCATCACCCAAGTGGAGAAGGAGTGCCATACCCCAGGTCGGTCGGCAAGGCGCGGAAGAGGCACGCGGCCGCGCTCGATGCCTCGCCCCAGAACCGATAGGAGAGCCGGCAAGAGGGTAAGCGCGTACGCGACGGCGCAGGCCACCACGATTGCGCCGGCGATGCCCATCGCGCTCAGATAGGAGCCTCGATAGAAAAGGAGCCCCGAAAGTCCAACCGCCACCGCCAATCCGGAGAAGGCGACGGCGCGGCCGGAAGTGTCTAATGAGCGGACGAGGGCATCTTCAACGGTCGCTCCGGCATTCAGCTCGTCGCGGAACCGGGAAACGATGAACAGCGAGTAATCGATCGCCACACCCAAGCCGATCAGCGTCACCACGTTGATGGTGTACTGCGCCATGATCGTAACGCGGGAAAGCATCAGGACTCCGGCCACGCCGCTCGTCACCGCGAATACTCCGACGCCGATCGGCAGCGCCGCCGCCACCCAGGTTCGAAACACCATCAGCAGGACGAGAAGCGCCAGTGGGAAGGAGACGAGCTCCGCGCGCACCAAATCGCGCTCGAGAAGCTTGTCCAGATTCCAGAGGAAGGCGGGCTTGCCGGTGATCGCCGCCTGCAGTGGCCCCGCCCTGATTTCTTCGCGCAGCTTCGGGAATGAGCGGGCCGCCGCTCGGAGGTCTCCTTTCAGGCGGACCAAAACCAGCGCGCGGCGGCCGTCTTCGGAGATAAAGCGCATCGCCAGCAGAGGAGGCCCATCCAGGGGAGAGGTGACCGCTTGGACATCCGGGTCTTGGCGCATCCGCTCTACCGTGCTCCGAAGCGCGTCGACGAAGCGCTCGTCGCCTGCGCTCCACCCTGGCGCGCTGAAGACGACGGCGACGACCGAATCGCCGGAAAGGCCGGCCAAACCCTCCACCAGCCGCTGGGTGTGATCCGCTTCGGTGCCCTCGATCGCGCCGGTGGTGAGCGCGCCACCCCGGGCCAGCGCCGCTGCAACCCCCGACGCGACCACTGCGCTGATCGCCAGGACCCACCAGCGTCTGCGATACATCAAGCGGGCGAGCGCAGCGAACATCCGGTGGCCGCGTTTAGCATGGCAGAGCACAACGAGGTGACATTTCCATGACGCCGCGCACTGGAGGCGTGTACGGTGCGCTTCGCCAGCGGCGTTTGCCGCCGGAAGAGAGCGATATGGCAGTCATCCTCAGCGTCAAGGATCTGACCGTCGTCATAGACGGGCGCACCATCCTGGAAGGCGTCACGTTCGATCTGGAACAAGGCAGTAACCTGGCCATCATTGGACCGAACGGATCCGGCAAGACGGTGTTGCTGCGCTGCCTGCTCGGCATCATGCCCTATTCCGGGGTGGTTCACTGGGCGAGCGGCGTCAAGCGAGGTTACGTTCCGCAAAGAGTCGACGCCGATCGGCAGTTGCCGCTCACTATCGGCGAGCTGCTGCACGCGAAGTGTCGGGTGATGCATTTCCCGCTGACCGAGCTGCAATCGGTCGAAGAGCTCGTCGGTTTGACGCCTGACATCCTCAACTCCCCGGTCGGTTCTCTTTCCGGCGGACAATTTCAGAAGTCGCTCATCGCATTTGCCCTGCTCGGTAGGCCGGAAGTGATGCTGCTCGACGAGCCGACCACCAGCCTCGATCAACTCACCGAAGAGCGCGTCTATGAATTGATGCACCGGCTGCAGCAGAAGCTCGGGTTGACCTTTATCGTCGTGTCTCACGACCTGACGATGGTCTACCGGTATGCGAATCAGGTGCTTTGCCTCAATCGACAGGGTCTGTGCTTCGGTCCGCCCAAGGAGGTCTTGACGCCGCAGGCACTGCAGACGCTCTACGGAGAGCACCATCACTTCTACGAGCATCATCACGGGTCTTAGTCGGCGATGACTGTCGAGCTTGCCTACGCCGTTATTCTCGCGCTCGGCGCCGCATTCATCGGCGGGCTGGTGGGCGGGTTTGCGCTGATGCGGCGAATGAGCCTCGCCGGCGACGCTGTTTCTCATATCGCCTTGCCTGGGCTGGGGATGGCGCTGCTTTTGAAGTTCAACCCGCTGCTGGGTGCGGCGTTCACCCTCCTTTTGGGCGCGCTGCTGATCTGGCGATTGGAGACTCAGACTCGCCTCGATGCGGAGGCGGTGGTGGGCGTGGTCTTCAGCGCGTCCCTGGCGCTCGGTGGATTGCTCACGCCGAGGGACGACCTGGTCGAAGCGCTGTTCGGCAGCTTTCGTCCACCGTCGGCGCTCGAATTCGTCGCCGCAGCCCTGCTGACGCTCGCGATCTTGATTGGTTTGTACCGCTGGAAAGATGGGTTCGTCCTCAATTTGTTCTCATCGGAGTTGGCTGCTTCGATCGGCCTCAATCGCAGCCAGCTCGACCTGGCCTTTTCGATCATTTTCGCGATGACGGTGCTCCTCGTCCTTCGCTTTCTCGGCGCGTTGCTGGCGGGCGCGCTGATCGTGATTCCGCCCGCAGTGGCGCGGCACTGGACGTCGCGGCTCCATCCGTTCTTCGCAATCTCCGCGATCGTCAGCGTCGGATCCGTCGCCGGCGGAGCGGGATTCGCCGCCTACCGAAATGTCAGCCTCGGTCCGGCGGTAGTGATGGTGGCCTCGGGTGCATTCGTGTTGAGCATCTTGTTCCGGCGCCGCCCGATACCAAGTCGATAGAGGCTCGAGTCGGTGATTGAGTGAAGGCGAGCTCGCAGCATTGGTTTGAAGAGCATACGGGCGAGGTACAGCTTCACCTGGTGGCTCCTACGCTCCCCCAGTTGTTCGTCGAGGCCGGCCTGGCCTTGGCCGAGCTGATCGCCGAGGATGGCATCCCGCTGCTCGTCGTCCAATCATCCGACAGCATGCGCGCGCGTGGTGCCGGTGCGCGGGTTATCGCGTGAGGTAGGCGCGGGCTTACGGACGCTGCACCTCTTGCGGCAAGCGAAAAGCGATAGACTCGAGCCGCACTTTGGGCGGTCTCGCCCCGCTTGCTCCCGACAGCAATGACCCCACGCCGGTCGGTCCGTTTTCATTGGCACGCGCCCGAGCTCCTTCCTGCTATCGGCGGTTTTCTGGGCGGCTTGGCAATCGCGCTCAACCACTTCGCCGAGTTGCCAGCGCTCTCCTACAGCAAACAGCGAGTCGTCGTTTCCGCGGTGCTGAGCGCGATCGGGTTGGCAACCGCCTTCGTTCTCAGCCATCGCTGGATAGTAAATCTATTCGCGCGCGCCGGCGTGCTGGGCCCCCTGCAAGCCCCTGTTTTCGCCAGGCGTCAGGCAGCCACGTTTTTGCTGTTCCTGCTCTTCACGGTTGGCGCAACTGGATTCCGCCTGCCTGGAATTGTGCTTCCAGCGTGCATCCTGGTGCTGTTTGTCGTCGCCAACGCAGTCCTTGTCTTCACTGTGCTTCCTGGCGACCCTAAAACGTTGTCATCATCCTTGGCGCGAGTGGCCGTCCTGTTCTTCGCTTCGGGGATCGCGGCGCTTGTATATCAAGTCACTTGGCAAAGGGCGCTCTTTTCCTGCTTCGGCGTCAACATCGAGTCGACCACCTTGGTGGTCACGATTTTCATGTTTGGTTTGGGCGTGGGGAGCATCGTCGGTGGCCTTGTCTCTCGAGGCGCGGATGGGAGGACACTGATCAAAGGCTTTCTTGCCTGTGAGCTCATCGTCGGCGCCTTTGGGCTGATCAGCGTTCCATTGATCCGCGAGGTCGGGAGTCTCACTGTGTCAAGCTCGCTCCTCGGCACCGCGCTGGTCATTTTCGGCCTGCTTTTGATTCCGACGCTTCTGATGGGAGCGACGCTGCCGTTGCTGGTGACCTACGCCCACCGGCAATTTTCAAACGTCGGCCGCTCGGTTGGGCTCCTGTATTTTGTAAATACGCTCGGTTCTGCACTTGCCTGCTACCTGACCGCCGATGTCCTGTTCGTGCTCGTTGGCGAGCGTGCGGCCACCGTCGTCGCTGCGTTTCTCAACTTTGGCGTGGGGTTCGCCGTGTATCGACTGCTTCGCCGAGCCGCCGCTGATTCTGTGGTGCAACAGTCGCGAACCGGCGTCGGGAGCACATCCGAAGCGGAGACCGCCCCTTGAGGAGCAGTATCGCCGCTCTCCTCTCGGTCTTGGCCGGCTATGTCTCGTTGAGCCAAGAGATCCTGTGGTTTCGATTGATCTCGTATGCAACGGGCGGCTCGCCATTCGCGTTCGCACACCTTCTGGGCGGCTTTCTCATCGGGCTGGCCATTGGGGCGTTTGCGGCAACCGAGCTGTCAAAAAGCCGCCGCTATCCGCTGAGCGTGATGTTGGCTGCTCTTTTCATCGCGTCCGGCCTAACTGCATTCTTTACCGTGCCGGCCACCGCGAGCATGTTCAACCTGATTGGCGATGGCGCGCGCTACTACTCTTATGCTGCGGTGGCCCTGGTCGCATTGCCGAGTGGGCTGATCTTCCCGCTGCTGTGCCATTGCGCGATCGACTCGTTCGGCGCGGTGGGGCTTTCGATGTCCTGGCTGTATTTGTGCAACGTCGTCGGAGCAAGCCTGGGCCCTTTGGTGACGACATTTGTGTTGATGGACGTTCTTCCCTTCGCCTCCATCGTCGTCATCGTCTGCTGCGCGGCATTCTTGGCCGCCAGTCTTTGCTTGCTCGCGCTTCCGTCGCGAGCACTTGAGCGCGCGCTCGTGTTTGGCGCAGTTGTCGCGGCGGCCGCGTCGGTTCTGAAATTTGAGCCACCTCTCTACGCGCTGCTGTTCGAGAAACTGCACTTCAAGCAGGAGATGTCGGCCGAGCGGCCGTACCGGATTCTCAACGAGTCGCGCAGCGGCGTGGTGGCGGTCGGCGGAGTCGAGGGGGATGACATTATCTACGGCGGCGGCATCTACGACGGCGCCTTCAATGTGGATCCGTTGAAGAATTCGAACGGCATTTGGCGCGCATACATGGTCGGTTCGCTGCACCGCAAGCCGGAGCGAGTGCTGGAGGTCGGTTTAAGCAGCGGCTCCTGGACGCGCGTCCTCGCCAGCCATCCGGCGGTACGCGAGCTCACCGTGGTCGAGATAAACCCGGCATACGAAGCGATTCTCAAGGCGTATCCGCTGCAATCAACCGTCCTCAGCGATCCGAAGATCACGATTCACATCGATGACGGAAGGCGATGGCTCAACCGCAATCCGCAACGCAAGTTCGACCTGATCGTGGTGAACAACACATTCCACTGGAGAAGCGACAGCACGCAATTGCTGTCTCAGGAATTTCTCCGGATTTGTCAAAGTCATCTCAACCCGGGCGGAGTTATCTACCTGAACACAACCGGCTCAGCCGATGTTCGCTTCACCGTCGCGAAAACGTTTCTGCACCAGGTTGCGGTGGGCAATTTCGTCGCCGCCAGCGACGCACCGTTCGATCTGACGGTCGAGGAGCGCCGGCGGAACATGCTTGCGTACGAGATTCCGTCGGGCGAGGAGGTGAACAGCGCGTCCCGGGAAGCTCTGTCTCGGTTGGCGGACAGGCTGCTGGTGAACGACGCAGCCGCGCTGGGCGCTCGCACCGACTTGAGAATCGTGACCGATGACAACATGGCCACCGAGTTCAAGTCGGACTGGGTCTTCTTCGATTCGCAGCGGAGCTGGTCAAGGTTGCTGGCTCGCATGTCTCGCGCGGGAATGTAGGGTTGCCATTGCCCATTCCGAGGCTGATCACTCGCTTCTCTCGACGAATGGATGGCCAACTGGCCATCGTCCTGGTGGCCGTATTTCTCGTCGCTTTGCGGTTGCGAGTCTTTTGGAATGCCAGGGCGGAGCTGGCGCTCGGCGATGGTGTGTTGAAGACCGAGCCGGTGGTTCTCTTGGGCGTCTCGCAGTATTTCGTGTTGTCGCTGTGTTTCGAGCTGGCGACGCTGGTCGCGCTCTGTTGGCTGGCGCGATGGGGCGCGCCGTCCCGCTGGTTGGCGCGGGGCGCGCTGGTGCTGCTCCTCTGGATCAACCTCGCCGGCACGATGGTGTTTCTCGTGCTGCGTACCTACGCAAAGGGGTTTCAGCTCACCGGGCTCTCGTTCCCGGAGATGCAGTCGGTGGTGGCGACCTTCATCACGCCACTTACCCTCCTCGGCCTAGTGCTTCCGATGGGCATTGCCCTGATTTTTGGTCGAGAGGGATCGACAGAGAACACGCATCAAGGAAGAAGCACCGCCGCGCTCCTCGTCGCCGTCGGTCTGGTGGCTCTCGCGGGAGCGGCGCAGCTGATTCGCAATCCAACTGCATATCCCTCCATCGCGCACTCGCCCGCGACGCTGCTTTTCGTTCGCACGCTTCCACAGGCAGGGGTGGCCGCAGCGGTTGGCAAGCCATCTCCTGAGGACTGGGCTCCAGCGCGTCAGCTCGCCGCCCATTGGAGCGCGCTCGGCGAGGGGACGCGCGACTTCAACGTTGTGGTGGTAGTCCTGGAGTCGGTGCGCTCGGATGTCTTCTGGCCAGCTCCCCAGGCACCGCCGATGCCGCACCTGGCAGCGCTGGCGAGTCACGCTGCTGTCTTTACCCGCGCCTACGCCCACGAGCCGTTGAGCATCAAAGGCCTCGAAGCGCTCTTATTCGGACTGTATCCAGCGCCTTTCTGGGAATCGGTCGCGGGACGCAAGGAGATCGCGCTGGATTCGGTGCCGGAGCGCTGGCGCCATCTGGGAATGCGCACAGCCTTCATCGGCTACGGAGAGATACCGTTCATCGGCGAGCGAGATTTTTTGAAAGAGAAAGGCTTCTCGCAGATCGTTGAAGCACGCGAACTGGAGCGCATTGACGCGCAATACAACGATCGCACGCTTGTTCAGGCGCTGGATCGTTTCATCTCCGATGCCCCCAACGTCCGCTTTGGCGCTTTCCTATGGCCTCATCACACGCACATGCCCTATCAGCTGCCGGCGCCCATTGTTAATACCCATCCCCCGAATTCATTCGAAGCCTACCGCGACACGGTGGCCTTTCTCGATTTGGTGATCGGAGATCTTGCGTTGCTGCTCGAGCGGCGCGGCTTGATGCAGAAAACGGTGATCGTGCTCGTCGGCGACCATGGCGAATCTTTCTCCGAGCACCCCGAGTCGGCCCGCGGCCACGGCGATTGGCTTTTCGAGCCGACCGCGCATGTCCCGCTGGTGCTGATCAATCCCAAATTGTTTCACGGCGAGCGCGACGAAAGGATCGTGCAACAAAAAGACGTCGCAGCGACGATTGCCTGGCTTGCTGGCGATGAGCGCCCACACTTGAACCTGGGAAGCTCGGTGTTCTTTCGAAAACCCGCTGAGTCAGCCTATCTGATCAGCCACTGGGACACCTCGAGCCTTCGCGGGGCTCTTGTTCGCGGACGACTCAAATACATTTTCCGGGAGGCCGCCGAGGGTTTGCCCGACGACGATCGCCTGTTCGATGTCGTCGCCGATCCCGGCGAGACCAGCAACCTCTGGCGCCAGCGCCCTGCCGAGGGTCAGCAAATGAAGGCAAACTACTTCGGCTGGCTGAGTCACTGGAATAAACGCTGGATGGCAGTGCAGCTGGGAACGAGGATCGCGGACCGCAATTGGCTGAATACAACGCTGCTGGATGGGAACGCCCCGTGAACGACGGTCCCGACTCCTTCGACAATGCTCAGGAGCAGTCGCTCGACGATGCGCGGCACAGGTCCCTCGATGATGCTGGGGGCAAGCCTGTCGCCAATGCTCAGGCCAGGGGCAAGGGTGGGGCGCGCGAGTCCATCGTCGAGGCTCCGCCCTCGTCTCCAGTTACTTCCGAGAGCCTTGAGAATCCGGGCGCGTTTCATTCAGAGGTTGTTCGACCCGCTCACGCGGCTATCGCCGTCCCGCTTGTGCTCTGCAGCCTCGCACTGTTCGGCCGCGCGCTCTTCGGCGGCGAGGCGATGTACGCGCGCGATGTTCTCCACTACTACTGGCCCATGCGATCGGCGGCAGCGGAGCTGATTCGCGATCTAGAGCTTCCGCAATGGTCGCCCTTCGCCCAGTCCGGGCTTCCTTTTCTCGCCGATCTTCATACCGGCGTTTTCTATCCGCCACACGCGCTGTATCAATTCGTATCATTTCCCAGAGCATATGCATGGCTTTTGTTTCTGCATCACTTCGCCGCCGGCGTAGGTGCCTTGGTGTTTTTGCGACGGCTAGGCGCCGGAAGAGCGGCGGCTCTCTCTGGAGCCTTGGCGTACACGTTGTCGGGTTACGTCGTCGGCCTCAACAATGCGGGGTCGTTGATGGCGGGCGCGGCCTACGTGCCGTGGGTGTTGGCCACGCTGAGCGGCAGTTTGCGTCTGTCTTTCAAGATTCCACTGCTGGCGACGCTGGTGGCGCTGCAAGGGCTCACCGGCGATCCTCAGTCAGTCTTGTTCTCCCTTCTCGCTTCCATCGCCTTCATGGCCTGGAACGAGCGCCGAAAACGAGCGGCGTTGGCGCTGGCCGGTGGTTTTGGGCTCGCGGGCTTGCTTGCGGCGGTTCAACTGGTGCCGGCGTGGTACCTCCTTGGACAGTCCAATCGTTCGGTGGTCAATTCACGTTTCTTTGAACAATTTGCGCTTCACCCCATCCGACTGCTGGAGCTCATCGCGCCCTTTCCATTGGGTGGTTACCTCACGAAGCCCCATTTCTGGGCTGCGTTCGCGGTCAACGGCCCTGGAATCTGGCCCTTTGCATTGAGCGCATATTTAGGCGCCGCGGCCGCCACCGCGGTGCTGATCGGAGCAGGAAAGAATCGTCGCACCGGCTTTGGAATCAGTCTTTTGTTAGTGGGTGTTTTGCTCGCGCTCGGACCGCACGGGCCATTGCAGCCAATTTTATCGCTGCCGCCGTTTCGTTTTTTCCGGTACCCCGAAAAATACCTTCTCATCGCATCCGTCGGAATGGCTGTGCTTGTTACCCAGGCGATCGAGAGGATCCGCGTGCGAGCGATCGGCGCGCGTAGGCTGTCCGCCGTCGGCATTGCAGTCGGAGCATCCGGGCTGGGGATCGCGGCGGCCCATCTTTACCGCGCGGATCTCGAGCAGGCCTTGGGCGTGGCGCTTCGCGGTGTCCCTACTCGACTAGACCCCGCCGCTGCAGTGGCAACTCTCTTGACCTCCGCTCGCTGGGCGGTGACCTGCGGCCTTGCGCTCTGGCTCTTGAGCTTGCTCACAGCCCGATCGTTGGTTTCGGCCCGTGTTACGATTTCCGCGATTGCTTGTCTCATCGGGCTTGATTTGTTCTTCTCAGCGCAGTCGCTCGTCTTCACCGCACCAATCGAGATGTTTCGCACGCGGCCGGCGATCGTCGACGAGCTGAATTCGAAGTCGCCGGTCCACCCGTTCCGCTACCTGCGCGACTGGGCGCAAGCGCGAACGTTCGATCGCGACTCGGAGGAATCGTACCTGAGCCTGCGCGCCTGGGAGCTGGAGACGCTGAAGAGCAATCTTGGCGGCGTGTTTGGGCTGGAGGAGGTCGCTGGATACGCGGGCGGGTTTTCGCTTGGCAGATGGGAAGCGGTGGCCCTGGCGCTGCACAACGCGCCTTCCCGGCTGGGAGCGCTTTTCAATGGTTGCCTTGCGCTCGCGACGATGCCCGATAATCCATATGCCCGTGACCCGTTCTTCAAACGCGCGTCATTCGATTCCCGCTCCGGGCAGATGATTTATGAGAACAAATTGTGTCAGCCACGGTTGCGAACGGTGACTCAGGTTCTACCTGCGAGGAGTCTCGACGCCGCGCTGCGCACCGTTGCCGCGCCGGCATTTGAGGTCGGCTCGCAGGCAGTGGTGGAAGGAGCCGTCGAACGGACGATGGCCCCGGCGCAGCTTTCAGCAAGTGACATTCAGACGAGGCGCGCGAGCGCAACCGTGACCGCCCCGCCCGGCGGAAGCTTCGTGGTTTTTGGAACGTCGTATTACCCCGGTTGGGTTGCCCGCCTCGACGGGAAGGCCGCGCCGCTGAAAATCGTGAACGGCGCGACCATGGGCATCGACGTCCCCGAAGGCCTGCACTCGGTGGAGTTTGAGTTCAGCGATCCCGGTGTGAAGCTTGGATTCGCTCTGACCCTCGTTGGGGTGCTGCTCACAGCGAGCTTCGTCTTGTTTGGTCGGCGTCTCGGCGAGGACGGCACGAAGGAGCAATCGACTTGATGCAAGCGCAAGACGGTAGTGCGCGACGCAACCAAGTTGTGCTCGCCGCAGCCATTGCTTTTGCATTTGCGATCGCCACCGGTTCCGGCATCGAAGGCCTGGGTGATACCGATCCATACCGCCATCTTGAATACGCGCAGCAATTGTGGAAGTCGGGCTTCGCTCTCCGAAATCATCCCTTTCTTCCTTTCACATTGCTGGCCGACCCTGGAGCAGATCTCTGGTGGGGATTTCATCTGCTCCTCCTCCCGCTCACGCCACTCGGAAATGTATGGGGAAGCCGAATCGCCGGAGCGTTGATCGCCGCCGCTCTGGCGGGGACGATGGCCTACCTCATTCATCGCGGTGGACAGCGCCGCGCGGCGGTGTTTGCTCTGTTGCCGCTGGTTGCTTCGCCGGTGTTTGCTTATCGCGACCACCTTGCGCGGCCGGCTCACCTGACGAGCGCCCTCATTGCCTTGAGCGTGTTCGCGGGCGCTTCGCTGCTTTCGCCAATTGTTGGAGGCGTCGCTTCCTTCATTCATTCCCTTGTACACATGTCCTCCCCGCTCTCGCCGATCTTCGCGCTGCTGGGAGCTCTGGGTTCTTGGCTTGGCTGGCGACTCTTCGAGCAGCGCGATGCAGCCCCGCCTCGCGCAGGGAAGGCAATTTTGTGGTCCATCGGCGGTCTGGCAGCGGGCTTGCTTCTGCGACCCGATCGAGCCGCGTATCCTTTCGTCGCATACAAGATTTCGACGGCGGCCTTGGGTGCAACGAGCATGGGTCGATTGCCGCACGTAGCATTCGAGCTGCAACCCATTTCCGCGCAGCTCTTGATGCGAAACGTTGTCGGCGCTCTCGCTGCGCTTGCCGTGGCGATTGTGATCGGATGGAAGAAAGAGCGAGCCGGCAAGCCGAGACTGTTAGGCGCAGTCCTTGTCGCCAGCGCGGCATCCTTGATTTTATGTTTTCGCAGCAGCCGGTTCCTCGACTATCTGGTGCCACAACTGGCTCTCGCGGCGGCGATGTTTTGGTCGCGGGGAGGTATTTTGGTTGCGATGCCGCGACTTCGGGCCGCCCTCGCTGGTGCAACTGCGCTGGTAGTGGCCTGGTTTGGCTGGTCAAACATCGTGCAGGCCTGGCAGGTCGGCAATCGCTATCTCGATCCTCCAGCTGTCTTTGAGCAGCTGGCGACGGCAGTGCGAGCGCACGTCCCGCCCGGATCGCTGCTGTTCACCGATGATCCATTCATGACCAGCGTGCTCTACGCCAGCCTTCCCGAGTACCGGTACATCGTCGCCTATGATCCGGCGGTCCTGTTCACCGCGAGCCCGCGATTGTTCTGGCGATGGCATCACGCGGTTGCGGATGGCATCGCGTGTGACGAGCGAGAATGTCCCGGCGAAAAACCGAGCCCAGCGGCAATCGCCTGGGCCATTCAATCCTTCGGCAGCTCGTGGGCAGTCACTTCTTCGCCGGTGCGCGCGTTCTCAATGCAGTCGGTCATGGCTCAAGGCCAACCTTTCTTCGAGCTCGCTGCTTTTTCGCCCCGCCGAACCTCGGGCGGGCTCTACCTGTGGCACGTCAAGGCGCCGCCACAACCGAGTGCGCGCATCGAACACTGAGCACAGACCTTTGAGAATAGTACCGGTGGGCTCATCACGGGTATGTCAGGCTAGGGGCGAACGCGAGTCGCGATGGTGTTGTGAGACATATTTCTGTGGTTGATGAATTGTTCAGCGCGGTCGGGACCAAGCAACTGATCCAGTTCTTGGAGAACCTGATCCTCCTCGCGCCAGAAGAGGCGATACGCGCGCAACACTCCGGAGCCCTCATTGGGATTGCTCGGTTGTTCTAGCCCCGCACGCTCCCGGCTCGCGATCAAGCCAGCCGCCTGAACGTCTTGTCGCGGTGTCTTGGTTCCGATTTCGTGTAGCAGGCCGCTTATATCGAGCGTGCTCGCAACGTTGGCATCGCCACCGATTCCTATGTAGATCGAAGTTAATCCGTCTTGCAGACGCTGGTTGGAACGAGCGTATATGTTGCGGATCTCCGCTTCTTCGCTTGGCTGCAGCCCAACATCTCTTACCAAGTCCGGATTAAACGTGTGCGACCCCTCATCGATCAGGGCTGGGGGGTGCAAGCGTACTTCACCGTGTTCGGCGCGCGCCCGCAGCTCCTCAGGCGTTGTGCGATAGAAGTTTTCCGTCTGCGCAGCAGTCTTTGGGTCGAGCTCGTGGAGCCTCTTTTGCATCTCTTTGTTCTGTTGCGAGAGCGTAGCGTTTTCGCCCTTCAGGCGCTTTACTTCGGAGACAAGTTGGTCGCGGCTCAGCGTTTCGAGCGTCGTCTTGACGGAGGAAGCAGTTTTTTGGTTTGGATTCGAGTCGACGGGCTCCGCACTGGCGGTGAGAGCCGCGCTCGTTGCGATTGGCGACGGACGAGTGCTGCCGGAGCTCCATTTTTGCCCAGCTGCGACTTCGACTGGCGCGGTGGAATCGAGTGTCACTCTGGCTCGACCCTCGAGGACGAACAGCGTGACGGCTCCCACCGCTGCGGCCGTGGCGGCAACGGGCAACCGAAGCCATTTGAAGCCCAGCTTGGCCGGCTCTTTTGTCTCCATACCGCTGGTGACACGAACGAGCTCGTCCTCGGGTTCCCAAGAAAGCACGCCTCGCCCGTTCAATTCGAAACGGGCGTCGCCCGCGGCCAAGTGGACTGCCGGGCCTGTCGCTGCCAGAGTCCCGCGCTGGAGCGCGAAGGTTGCCGGCGCGTCGCTGATCAGCGCCAACTCGGACTCGCGAGCCAAGAGCACCATCGCCTGGCGGCTCTCGATGATCGAGGCCGACTCCGCGCCGCAGTCAACGACCGAGCCGGACTGAAGTGCGATTGCCTGCGATGGAGATGAAAGCGCGCGCCCGTCGAGCCTCACCGACCCGCTGAGCGCGACGAGGCGCGGTCGGGGCTCGCGATTGGCGAAGCTCAAGAGAGCAGCGACGACGACCAAAGCTGCCGCGGCGAGTCCCGCGGTTATCGCGAAGCGAGCTTCGATCAGGTTTCGCCGCGGCCGGGCAACTCTCGCCACGAGCATCTCGAGCTCGGAGGCTCCAATCGTCTGCGGTAGGGCCTCGGCGGCGCGGTTCAGAGAGGTGAGCTGCTCGAGTGCCGCGGCGAGCTCGGGGCGGCGCTCTAGGTCGGCTCTGAGCTGAGCGGCCTCGTGTGGCGACAGATCCCCCGCGCTGAGGCGAGAGAGTGTTTCAAGCTCGTCGAGGCGAAGCATGGCCTTCTCCTTCCAATTTCCGTAGCACAGGAGCCATCAGCGCGAGCAATTGAGCGCGGGCGCGATGCAACCGGGATTTGACCGTCCCCACCGGCACGCCTTCGACGGCAGCCAGAGCTTCCAATGGCTGTTGGTGGACTTGTGCGAGGAGAAAGATTCGCCGTTGCTCATCCGGAAGCCGCGCGATCGCGCTCTCCAGCAAAGAGCTCATTTGCTTTTGCTCGAGCATTCGATCTGCACCCGGTGTTCTGTCGGCGATATCCAGCGCCTGCTCCAGCGGCACCAAGGTCAAGTGCCTCCGCTTGCGCTGGTCGAGCAGCCATCGATGAGCGACGGTGAACACCCAAGTCGTGAGCATCGCGGAGCCGGCGGGATTGAATCGCGGCAGGACGCTCAGGAGCTTCGCCAGCAGCTCTTGAACTGCGTCCTCGGTATTCAGCGTTCCGGCGCGCTTGAGCAGAGCGTGAAGAGGCCCCGCGTATCGGCGCAAGAATGCATCCTGCGCTCCCCGGTCGCCCCGGCGCGCGCGCTGGATGGTCGCCTCATCGAGCTCCATCGGTCGCGGGTAGTCCACGCTCCAAGGTTACACGAATGGAAGCCTCATCGGTTCACCGTCTCATTGGGCTCGCCACGGAGCAAAAGTCGCGGGCATCCGCAACAAATTTAGGCAACCGGTGCTTGGATTGCGCCCGCAGGCCGCAGGAATCAATCTGAAACGCGTTCCTCGCCAGCACTCGCAGTCTTTCAACCCGCGGGGACGGACTATTT
>DATFTC010000109.1:0-3422 GCA_035262305.1 Myxococcaceae bacterium
CCTCGCGAACGACCTCTTGCTCGCGTGCTACGGGCCGCGATTCACGGTTTCGATCAAGACGCTCATCGAGACGGCGAAAGGCGAGGCGCGAGAAGGATTTGACATCGTCGTGCACGACGCAGAGACCGGCGAAAGCAAAAGCGTGGATCTCATGAGCGGCGGCGAGCGGACGTGGATTAACGAGTCCTTGACCCGCGCTATCGCGCTCTACCTTGCGCAGAACTCAGGCCGGCGCTACGAGACATTGTTTTCGGACGAGGCAGACGGCGCCCTCGACCCCGAGCGGAAGCGCATGTTCATCGCCATGAAGAGGGAAGTGCTGCGCCTTGGCGGTTACCGAAAAGAGTTCTTCGTGTCGCAGACGCCAGAGCTAACTGCGGCGGCGGATGCGATCATCGATCTAGACAAACTCACAGCTCACCAACCCGTGGGCATAGAAGCGACTGCTATCTGATCCTTCACGAAGGACGCGAATCGGTGGATTGCCGGATTCATTCTCCTTGCTGGCCGTTCCCTGCATCCCTCAAAAGACACTGACTTTGCTTTCCGCTGTAACTCTCTTAACGATGGAATGCCTGTCTTCGACGCTCTGCGCGCCTGAGAATCGACCGAGATTCCGAAACGATGGGGCGCGTGCTGGGCGAGAGTGGGGATGTGGTCGTCCTCAGCGAGCCTCGGTCTCGCTGCGAGTCACCAACGTACTCAGATGTCGCGGTAATGAGCCCTAACAACCGGCTCGAGGGGAAGGAGCTCTATGAATCCGAGCGCGACTGGTGGACACCGCCCACCAAGCTCGGCGTGCCGAAGCATCCTTCATCTCATCAACGATCCGAAGGAGGAACACGGGGCGATCGCGACCCCGAACGGCTGGGCCGCAGGGGCGATAATGAAGATCGTCGGGGATTTCGAAGAGAGCCTGCAGAGATTTCCGCCGATACAGCCCGGCACGCCGGACCCCTACGCGCCGCGCAAATGAGGAGGTAGCCATGCGCTTCACGGCCCTGTTGCCTTTGTTGGTCGCCCTGGTGCCTGCACCCGTCGGTCTGGCACAAACACTTGCACCGACCGAGGCGTCGAAACCGCGGCAGCTCACGATCGCGAACAAGCCCTGGACAGGCGACTTCGACAAGATGCTCGAGCGGCACATGATCCGCGTCTATGCGCCCTTTTCGCGTTCGCTCTACTTCGGCGACAAAGGGCGAGAGCGCGGACTCGCCGTCGAGCTGGTGCGCGACTGGGAACGGTATCTCAACATCAAGTACGCAAAGCAGCTCGGCAAGCGGCCCCTGACCATCTATATCGCGCCGGCCACGCGCGACAAGCTGCTGCCCTACCTCGACGACGGCCTGGCCGACGTCGCCATCGGCAACCTCACCGTCACCGCGGAGCGGCTGAAAGCGGTCGATTTCATCCCCGGTGACGAGGGCCGCCGGACCATTAGTGAGGTCATCGTCACCGGGCCAAGGTCTCCCGAGCTGAAGACGCTCGACGATCTCGCGGGCAAGAGCGTGCACGTGCGCAAGGCGTCGAGCTACTACGAGAGCCTCGAACAACTGAACGAGCGCTTCAAACAAGACCGGAAGCCGGCAATCACGCTGATTCCCGTGCCTGACTCGCTCGAGGACGAGGACTTGATGGAGATGCTGGACGCCGGCCTGGTCGAGCTGCTGGTAGTGGACGACTGGAAAGCGCGGATGTGGGCACAGGTGCTGCCCAAGCTCACAGTGCGGTCCGATCTGGTGCTGCGCCGCGATGCGAAAACCGGGTGGGCGATCCGCAAGGGGAGTCCCAAGCTTGCCGCCGAGATCGACGATTTCTTCAGGAATTGGGCGATCAAGCAGGGCGTGGCGGACTACCGGATGAGCACCTACATGAAGAAGGTCAAGGAGCTCAAGGACCCGACGGCGAGCGCCGAATACAAGCGGTTTCGCGAGACGCTGGCACTGTTCGAGAAATACGGCAAGAAATACCGGTTCGACCCGCTCATGCTCGCCGCGCAGGGCTATCAGGAGTCCCAGCTCAACCAGCAGGCGAGAAGCCGCGTCGGGGCGATCGGCATCATGCAGCTCATGCCGCAGACCGCGGAGCAGATGAAGGTCGGGGACATCCACGTTGCCGAGGCGAACATCCACGCGGGCACGAAGTACATGGACCAGCTGATGTCGGTCTATTTCTCCGATGCGAGCTTCAGCGAGGGTAATCGGCCGCTGTTCGCGTTCGCGAGCTACAACTGCGGCCCCGGCAATGTCGCCAAGGCGCGACGTGAAGCCGAGAAGCGCGGCCTCGACCCGAACCGGTGGTTCAACAACGTCGAGATCGTCGTTGCCGAGAAGATCGGCACGGAGACGACGACGTACGTGCGCAACATCTACAAGTACTACGTCGCCTACCGGCTAACGCTCGATGCGCAAGCCGAGGCGGAGAAGGCGCGACAGCAGGTCGCGCCGCCGAAGACCTGAACGGATCGCGGTATTGATGATCATCGCCGACTCGAGGTTGAACAGACGGCCAGCCAGCCTCCGAAGGGTGCTTCGAGTTTGGTCGCTTTCGTGCCACGGGCATTGGCGGGCTCCGCTGGCCCCGAGAAGGTCTGCCGCGTGTACGAAGGAGCGCGCGACGTGGGTTTAGCGCAGGTCCGCGCCGGCATGGCGTGGCCCCGTTGCTCCCCGTCGTGCTCCAAGGAAGCGGACGTTCGCGAATTTCGCTGAACGGCCAACTTCGGACATAGACCCGCGAAGCGGAAAGCGGTCGCTCACTCCCGCTAGCAACCCCAAAGCACCATTGGGATTGCCTCAGCGCCATTCAGAGAATCCGGTGAAGACGGCCGTTCAAACCATAGCAAGAAGGCCGCTGTACAATGTCCGGTCGCCTGGCCGAGTTCCCCACTCGGTCATGCGTTGAACTACGCCCTGGCTGTTTCCCGCGTCCGGACGAGCAGCACCGGTACCGAGGCTTTCTTGATAACGCCATCGGCAACACTGCCTATCACCAACCGCGACATGCTGCGCCGCCCATGGGTGCCGAGCACGATCAGGCACCCTGTCACAACGCGGCTTGCTGAGCCGTCTTGCAATCAGGAGACGGCAAACGCTGTGTCCACTACGACGAACCTCAGCGGCAGGCTGGAGCATTCAAATGAGCACGGTCATTAGTAAGGACTTGAAGCAACACGCGCCCTTCGAAAGTCGCTGTATTTCGCCGCGACTTCTTAATCGGCACCGCCGCACTGACTTTGAATGCGGTGTTGTCGGGTCCGGCTTTGGGCCAATCGAGGCCGACGTAGTCTTTCTTCCAACTCACCTGACGGAGCCAAAGTGATGAGCACGATTACCACGCGCGATGGCGTCGAGATCTTCTACAAGGATTGGGGCTCCAAGAATGCCCAACCGATCGTTTTCCATCACGGCTGGCCGCTCAGCTCC
>DATFTC010000110.1:0-12194 GCA_035262305.1 Myxococcaceae bacterium
CCTGGTACCTGACGACCAGCCCATACCACGTCGCAACGACCGACTACGCTTCCAGCGGGGTTTACATCACTCCTTCAAATGTCGGCAGCGACTCGGCGGACATATCCGTCCGCACCCTGCTGCGAAACGACGACAGCGTCGACAAAACATTCACCGTCACAAATCTTTTGACCGACGCCGACGAGAGCCCGATCTTGACTTTGCAACAGGACTTTCTCCTCACCGCCGGCTCAACGGTCGCGGCGACGCAACAGGGAACGGTCGCCACTCCGCGGCTGTGGAGCCCGTTCGATCCATATCTCTACAACGTTCACACCAATGTTTCGGTGGACGGCGCCGTCACCGATACAGTCGACGAGCACACCGGCTTCCGGTACTACCAGCTCACCGCTAACGACTTCATCTTGAACGGCTCTTCGTTCAAATTGCGCGGCGTGAGCAAGCACCAAGAGACCGAGTACAGCGCAAGCGCGGCCAGTGACGCGGAGCTGATCGCCGACTGGGATAGCCTTCAGGACCTCGGCGCCAACTACGTGCGCCTGGTTCACTATCCCCACGCCGACCTCGAGTACACGCTGGCCGATCAGCGAGGCTTTCTCGTCTGGGCGGAAAACGGTCAGACCAATGGCGGCCCACCCACTTCCAACGGCGACAACATCAATCGCGAGCTGGTGTATCAGAATTACAACCATCCCTCGATCATCTTCTGGAGCGCAGGCAATGAATCCTCCGGGGTGGCCGCCGTTTCACAATACGCCGCGGTGCTCAAGGCCTCAGATCCGTCGCGGCCGGTGACGTATGCCTCCAACGGTCAGAACCCTTCCAACGTGGATTTCATCTTTCACAACATCTATCCCGGTTGGTATGGGGGCTCGATGTACGACTGGATTTCAACCGGCGATCACTGGATTTCTGAGTCCGGCGCCGGGATGGTCGTGCCCACTCAGAACGCCAATTATTTCAATACGACTTTTCAAGTCGATTCGTACGAGCCCGAGCAATACGGCGCGATGGTCAACGAGGTCAAGTTCCAGGACGTGTTCGTCTCGAATCCGAGCCACGTCCCGGCTTTTTCGAACTGGCAGTTTCGCGACATCTCCGACAACAAATACAAAGGCATCATCAATACCAAAGGCCTGCTCACGTTTTCCGCCTATAAAAAGGACATCTACTATTTGTACCAGAGTTTTCTCAGGCCAGACGCACCGGTAGTGCGCATCGTCGGGCCGCACTATTTTCTGCGCAACTCCAATCCAAACGGCACCGGAGACATCAAGGTGTATTCGAATGCGTCAGCCCTCATTTTGACCGTCAACGGCGTCAGCCAGGGCACGCAAGTCAATGGCAGCTACATGCATCCCAACGGGTTGGTAATCAACAATGTGTTTTATTGGTCTGACGTTTTGCAGCTCGGGCGGAACGACATCGTTGCGGCGGACGCCAGCGGCAACGCGGACATCACCACCGTCTATTACAAGGGAGCCGGGCAGTTCATGCCCAACGAAGACGGCGCAAAGGTGATCAACGTCACTTCCAGCAATATTCCGGCCTTCTTCATCAATACGCTGGTCTATGACCAACGCCCTCTCTATCGGGACTTCGACGGCAGCGGCGACAATACATTCGACGCGATTCCGGCGGAGCTCTCCGGCGTGGTGGGCTGGATCGCCACCAAGCGGCAAAGCGACAGCTCCAAGACATCGAGCATCTCGTTTGATCTGACGGCCGATGCGGACGTTTACCTGATGTTTACCAAGCAGAGCACGACGCCGCAGTGGATCATCGACAATGGATTCAGCGACACCGGCGTCACCGGTCGATGGCGGGACAACAACATCAGGCTGGTTGACTGGCAACTCTACAAGGTGAGCTTCTCGGCAGGAACCCACGTCGCGTTGGCCAGCTCTCCGATCGACTTCCTCATCCTCGTCAAGTAAACCGAACCCGCGATCCCGGTTGACCTGGGCGATCCGACCCCACAGCGTTCTAACATTTAAACGATCGAGCAGCCGCGCGTCGCCGGGAAGGCACTCTCCAAAAAAGACGCCGCCCGCGTTCTGCACGTTCGATCGTGATTGATTTTACCGCGCGTAAGTACTATGAGGACGTCGCGTTGAGAGCATCGCGCAGTCTCGTTCTGTCCGCGGTTATGTTGGCGGTTGGCAAGCTGTTCTTGCTGCCGCTCCACGATTCTCCACCCACCGCCTTCCTCATAGACCTCACGGACTTTGGCCTCACGCTGCTTCTCTCTGTGGCGGCGTGGCGGAGCGCCTACCGATCACGTCTCTTTTCACGGATAGTGTGGGCCGGAGTCGGTACCGCGTCGGCGCTCTGGGCGATCAGCTTTGGCATCGGAACCTTTGCTTCCCTATCGAGCACCCTTGAGGACGCGCTGGGTAGCTTTTGGCCAACGACGATTATTTTCTACCTTGTCGGCGTTGCCTTTGGCGTGCCGTTGCTGCTCAGCGAGGACCCTAAAAAGCCAGGCATCGGTTGGCTTCAAGCGTTGGACATTGCTCAGCTGGCGATCATCACGCTCTCGGCCTATCTGCTTTTTTTCTACCTCCCCGCCAACACCGAGCTGTCGAGCGCAACGCGCATGCGGTACTTCATGGTGGCGCATTTGACGCGCGACGGGTTCCTCGCCCTGGCTTACTTTTATCGAGGCTGGCGGTCGAGGTCTCCGGATCTTCGACGGCTGCAGCTCCAACTGTCGGCTTTCTTCGCCCTCTTCACGATTCCGACGACGTTGTATTTGCCGGCTGTGCTGATCTGGCATTGGCCCCATGCTCTGGTCAGCTTCGCGGCCGATTTTCCGGCAGTGTACCTTGTCGCTACCGCCTCGACCTGGCGGCAAGCCGAGGCAATTGCCCACCTGTCGAGACCCGAACGCCGCAGTGCAGTGCTCTGGGCTCAATTGTTTCCGGTGCTGATGCCAGCCTCGGTGATCATCTTGGCATCGCGGATGTCAACGCAACACCTGCGCTTAGCGTTGATCGCGGTGGCTTCGTCGTTTGTCTGCTATGCAGCGCGCTTGTTCCTGATGCAGCGCCACCAAGACACCACGCTGGCGGAGCTTTCGGCTCTCGAAGTGAAGTTCTCAAAAGCCTTCAAGTCGAGCCCAGCCTCAATTATCATCACCCGCTTGTCAGACGGAAAAATAATCGATGTGAATGATCGCCTCTTGGAGACGATGAAGCTGACCAGGGACGAAGCGATCGGCCGCACCGGGGTGGAACTGGGCATCTTCAAGACCGTCGAAGAGCGGGAAGAGCTGGTGAATATCCTTCGAAAGCGGGGCTCCGTCCGCGGCGCGAATCGCAAGTTTACGCTGAGTGGACAGACATTCGATACGCTGGTTTCAGCTGAAGTGATCGAGCTCGAGGGAGAGGCCCTGATCGTTGCATCGATACTCGACGTTACTGAGCTGAAGAGCGTCACCGAACAACTTCACCAGGCCCAGAAAATGGAGCTGATTGGCAGCTTGGCTGGAGGGGTGGCACACGATTTCAACAACCTGCTCACCATCATCAAGAGCTATTCCGAGCTCGCATGGAAGAGAGGATTGAAGGGCGAGCTGGCGGAAGAGATCCAACAGATACGAGAAGCCGCAGACAGAGCAGCAAGCCTGACGCAGCAGCTTTTGGCTTTCAGCCGGCGCCAGAATCTCCAACCGCGCAACATTTCCTTGAACGCCGTGTTATCGCCGATCCAGAATCTGCTCCGGCGTACCCTCGGGGAGAACATTGAGTTGGTGACTTTCCTCGCGCCGGATCTTGGAACCGTATACGTCGATCCGGTGCAGATTGAGCAGGTGGTGATGAATTTGGCGGTCAACTCCCGGGACGCGATGCCCAACGGAGGTAAATTACTTTTCGAAACAAAGAATCTCGAGCTTTCGGCGGCATACCCAGGAAAGGGGTTTGAGATACCCGCCGGCCGCTATGTGGTGCTGGCCGTCACGGATACTGGTACCGGGATCAAGCCCGAGCACTTGGACAGAATCTTCGAGCCATTCTTTACCACCAAGGAGGTTGGAAGTGGGACGGGGTTGGGGCTCTCCACCGTCTATGGCATCGTCCATCAAAGCGGCGGTTGGATTTCCGTCTACAGCGAGCCAGACCTGGGAACAACGTTCAAGGTTTGTTTGCCACGGGTCGACGCCTCGGCTGAAACATTCAGGCCAATCGAAAAGGGACCTGAGAACCTGCGCGGGACCGAGACGGTTTTGGTAGTCGACGATGATCAAGGCGTCTGTGCACTGACTGGAAATATTTTAGATCAGTACGGCTACCAGGTGATCACTTCAAATTCGGGAGACGACGCCTTGCGACGCGCAGGCGAATTCGAGGGCGAAATCCACTTGCTGGTCACCGACGTGGTGATGGCCAGGATCAATGGAAGCGAGCTCGCTCAACGGCTCAAGGTGAAAAGACCCGGGCTGAAGGTCCTTTACATGTCTGGCTTTCCAAGCTTGTCGCTTTCGAATGGAAGCGTGATGGACTTCCGCGAAACCACCCTCGCCAAGCCTTTCGCGCCGAGCGAGCTTGCACGCGAAGCGAGAAGAACGCTCAGCAGCTGCTGATCGCGAGCCGACAAAGTCAACTCAACCACCGCCACCCAGGAGCGTTCGCTCGAAGACTTCCGCGATCCGCACCGCTGCGCGGCCATCCCATCGGTCGGGAAGCCGGCCCGTCTTTCCATGGCCGTTCAACGCCTTGAGGGCTTCGGCTTTGATCCTCTGTGGATTCGTGCCGACGATTTCATTCGTGCCGACGGTGACGGTGATCGGGCGCTCGGTGTTTTCGCGAAGCGTGAGGCAGGGCACGTTGAGAGCGGTCGCCTCCTCCTGAAGACCGCCGGAGTCGGTGAGAATCAACGCAGCCTGGGAGGTGAGCGAGAGAAACTCGAGGTAGCCCATGGGATCGATTAAGCGCAGGTCCGGGTACCTGGTTAGATTCGCCTCGAGATTTCCGTCCGAGATCATTCTTCTCGTGCGCGGATGAACCGGAAAGACTACCGGCGCCTTCTTCGAAATCTCGGCCAGCGCGTTGAGAAGCGCGGCGAAGGTTTCCGCGTCGTCGACGTTGGATGGCCGGTGCATCGTGCACACGGCGTATCCGCGCGGCGTAAGACCCATGCGCTGAAGCGTGGGCAGCGCCTCCGCTCTTGCTTTGAAGGCGAGAAGAGAATCGATCATCACGTTGCCGACGAAGAAAATCCGACTCTCGTCGATCCCCTCCTTGCGCAAATTTTCGTTTGCATCGGGCGAAGGAGTGAGCAACAGGGCCGCCAATCGATCAGTGACCATGCGATTGATCTCTTCCGGCATCGTGCGGTCGTAACTTCGCAGCCCGGCCTCCACATGCGCGAGCGGAATCAGCGCCTTGGCCGCCACCAGCGCCGCCGCCAAGGTGCTGTTGACGTCTCCAACGACGGAGATCAGAGCCGGCCGCTCGCTGGCGCAGATCTTCTCCAGCTCCAGCATCACCTTCGCGGTTTGCTCGGCGTGCGACCCGGAGCCGGCGCCCAAATGCACGTCCGGCGCCGGTAGCTTCAAGTCGGCGAAGAAAACGTCGCTCATGTTCACGTCGTAGTGCTGGCCGGTGTGGACGAGGCGTTGCCCCAGGACGCCACGCTCGGCGATCGCCCGGTGTATCGGAGCGACTTTCATGAAGTTGGGCCGCGCGCCCACCACGTGGAGGACCGTTTTCATCGGTGCCAAAGTAGGCATCGACACAGCGTAGATCCACAGCAACGCCCGACAAAGATTCCGTCCTCGTCAAGACCTCAACCGAGCCCGTTGCCTTCCAATCGAGATCCAAGCTGTCGCGACGCCGTCCGCCCACCGTCTGATGAAAAGTAGCCACTCACGCTAAATTTGCTCTTGTATACAAATGAAGCGCCTCTGCCGCACACGCTCTCTACACTTACAATCAATCACAGCACTTATCGCGCGAGCTGCCTTTTGATGCTTCAGTGCATTGATGTTAAAACAGCAAGCTCAGAAATCCGGGAAGAGCGCGCCCAGCTCGCTTCGGCATTCCATTCATGACTGAACGAATCGAAAGCATTGGTGCCCCGATTGGGAGCCGCACCGAATGATCTCCGTCGAGAATTTGACCAAGTGTTATGGCCCGCGCCTCGCGCTCGATCGCGTTAGCTTTCAAATCGAGCGCGGAGAGGCGATTGGATTGCTCGGCCTCAACGGCGCGGGAAAGACCACCATGCTCAAGATTCTCACCTCGCTGATACTTCCTTCAGCTGGTCGAGCGACCGTCGATGGGCTGGACGTGGTCAAGAATGCGCGAGGAGTCCGCGCTCGACTGGGGTACCTTCCCGATACCCCGCCGATCTACGGAGAGATGACTGTTCGCAGCTACTTGCTGTTTGCCGCGCAGCTTCGCGGGCTGGTGGGAAGGGAGGCCCTTGAGCGGGTGGAGCAGGTGGAGGAGATGACTGCGATTCGCGACGTGCGCGACGAGCGGGCCTCCCATCTTTCGCACGGCTACCGCCAACGAGTGGGCATTGCGCAGGCGATCGTCCATCGCCCGTCGGTGGTCATCCTCGATGAGCCAACCAGCGGTTTGGATCCCGCTCAGACGGTGGAGATGCGCGGACTGATTCGCTCGCTTCGCAGCGAGCACACCGTCTTGTTTTCAAGCCATCTCCTTCCGGAGGTCTCACACGTCTGCGACCGGGTGTTAATTCTGCACCGCGGCGCCCTGTTAGGCTCTCCGAAAATGTCTGAGCTGGCGGCGGTGCTGGGAATGCACACCGTCCTGGTTCGCGTCCGCGGCGAGCCGAAAGGGCTGGTCGAGCTGCTGAGCAAGCTCGAGGGGGTGCACGAAGTCTCGGTGGAGCAATTCAACCAAGGGCAAACGGAGCTGCGCCTGATGCTTGCCCCCGACGTCCGGCCGCAGGTGGCCAGGGCGCTGATCGCGCAAGGGTATGACTTGCTGCGCCTCGATCGGCCCGAGCTGGATTTGGAGACCGTTTTCCTCCGCGTCACCGGCCACAAATCACAAGGAACCCGCGATGCGAATGGTAGCGCTGATCGTCCGGCGTGAGCTGGGTGCTTATTTCCGGTCGCCTTTGGGCTTCATCATCCTTTCCACCGTCCTGTTGTTGGATGGCCTGCTGTTCAACGCCTATGCGCTGGGGGCTGCCGAACGGCGCTCCTCGTCGGTGTTGATGCTGTTCTTTTACTTCTCCAGCGGAACCACTCTGGTTGCGAGCATCGTCATCTCGATGCGCCTGCTGGCGGAAGAGCGTCAAACTGGAAGCGCGGCGTTGATTTTGTCGGCGCCGGTGTCCGAAGCGGAGATCGTGATCGGAAAGTTTCTCTCCGCCTGGATCTTCTTGGCGATCATCACCATCGCCACGCTGTACATGCCGTTTCTGATCTTCGTCAACGGCTCGGTAACCCCGGGACAGATCTGCGCCGGTTACCTGGGGCTTCTGGTGTTGGGAGCGGCAGCGGTGGCGATTGGAACCCTCGGCTCGGTGCTCGCTCCAAACCAAATCGTCGCCACGCTCCTATCCGCAGGAATGATAGGGCTGACGGTAATTCTGTGGTGGATCGCGCACGTCACCTCGCCGCCGTTGGCGACCGCCTCCGCGTACGCGGACCTCTACATGAAACACTTCCCGCCCTTCATGACCGGAGTGCTGAGCACCGCCAACGTGCTGTACTACGTTTCAGTCGCGTATCTGTTCCTGCAGATCTCGATTCGAGTTCTCGAGGCGCGAAGATGGCGCTGAAAAAGCTGCTCAAGCTTCGCGCCGACGTTTGGCCGACCTTAAGTTACTTCGGCGCGATGGCGTGTCTCTTGGTTTCCGAGCGGATCATCGCCCAGCCGGCAGCGGTGCGCACTGGACTGCGCGTCGTAGCGGCGGCGGGTTTGATCTTCGCGCTCGGCGCTCGCGGTTGGCGGATTTCGCAAAGACGCGGCGACTCTCGCCGATACGAAGTATGGATCGGCCTGGCGTACCTGGTGGGCTGCGGTGCGGTGCTGATGCATGCATTGGCACCGGACGCCGTCATTCCCAGCGCCGCTTGGCCGGTGCTTTGGCTGGGCAGCGCGCTCCCGATAATCCTGATGGAGATGAGCCTTGCCTCCACCACGCTGGATGAGGGTCCGGACGATGGTCGCGTGAGGGCCGCCGCGCAGAGCGGGGTGGAGATGGTGCTGGTGCTCGCCACGGTGACCGCGCTCAACTACGTCGGCGCAAACACCGAGCGGAAGGTGGACTTGAGCTACCTTCAGGACACCCGCCCGAGCACCGCCATGGCTCAGCTCGGCGCAATGCTCAAAGAACCGATCGAAGTCCGCGTCTTCTACCCGGAGCTCCACGAGGTTAGGGAGCGCCTTCGCAATTACTTTGCAGAGCTGAAGCACCGCGGCGCCAAGTTGGATGTCCAATTTCTCGATGAAGCGATCGATCACGCCGCCGCGCTCAAGTACCGCGTGCAAGGAAATGGACTGGTGGTCGTGGCGAAGGAAAACCGGCGGGTGCCGATCGAGCTGGGGCTGGACTGGGACGTCGCCAAGCGGCAGCTGCAGGACTTCGACGCCCAGCTGCAGTGGGCGGTCAACAAGGTAGCGAGGAGCCGAAAGATTTACTTCCTGGCCGGGCACGCAGAAGCGGACATCGGGAAGGAAAATTCGTCGAAGAACGGCGCGCGAATCGAGAATCCGCTGAAGGGAATCCAGCTGCACACCCAGGACACCGGCCCTGACTCCAGCCGAAGTTTCACCGAGCTGCACAAGCTGCTTCGGACTCAGGGTTACGATGTCGCTCAGCTCGGCACCACCGGCGTGATACAAAGCATTCCGCAGGACGCAGTGGCGCTGTTCCTGGTTGGTCCTGCCGCTCCCTTGTTTCCCGGCGAGCTTCAGGAGCTGCGCCGATACCTCAGCGATGGCGGGCGGCTGTTTGTTTTCCTCGATCCAGACAATCCGAACGCCCTGGAAGAGCTCTTGACGCCTTATCGGCTGCGCTTCGTCCCGAAGGTCTTGGCGAACGAGTACATCCACATGCGCAAGACCTCGCAGCCCTCGGACAACACGCAGTTGGTGACCACGTCGTTCAGCACGCACCCGGCGGTGATGACGGTCAGTCGCGACACCAACACCTACCGAATGCTTTTCACGCGCGCTGGGTACCTGGAGGAGATTCCGTCCGCGGGAGGCAGCCAGTCGGTCATTTACTTCTTCGTCCATGCCGACGCTCAGACGTTCGCCGACCTCAATGGCAACTTCTTGTTCGATCCGCCGGCGGAGACCCGCCGCCCCTACGAGCTGGCGGCGGCGGTCGTTTTGAATCCCAATCAGCAGGGGCTTGAGTCGAGGATGTTGGTTTATGCGGACGTCGACGTGGTGAGCGATGCCCTGATGAGCAATCCCGGCAATCGCCAGGCAATTCTCGACGCGCTCGCCTACGTGAGCATGGATGAGGAAATCCCGCTCACCGTGGCGACGGCCGATCCGATGATCCGGCACACGCAACAGCAGGACAAGGTGTGGTTCTACTCGGTGAGCTTCGGCATCCCGGTGATCGTCTTGGTCGGCGGCTTGGGCAGCATTCGCCGCCGAAGGAAGAGCTCGCGATGAACAACAAATCCCTCTATGTTCACACTGCAATTGCGGTGGTGAGCGTCTCCGCGGCTTACGCCGTTTGGCAGCGCTCCGGACCTCGGCCCGTCGAGGCCGACCAGCCGGTGGTGGCACCGCTCAGCCGCAACGAGCTCAAGGAGCTGCTCTTCATCGCCCCTCAGAACACCCTTTCGCTCCAGCCCCGAAAAGACGACGCCGGAGAGAATTACGTTTGGGTGACGGTATCGCGCGAGGGGCATCCGCCGGTGTCGTTCCGGGGCGGCCGCTATGCCAATCACGTCCTCGACGGTTATCTGCCGCTGCACGCGATCCGCGAGCTCGGAACGCTGGGGGCGGCCCAATTGAAGGAAGGCGGACTTGAGCAAACCAATGAGTCGGTCCGCATCAGCAGCGCTTCGGGTCAGCGCGAGCTGAAGGTTGGAACGGCCACCGTTGCGGGCGAAGGCCGCCGAATTCTCGATACGGGGAATCAGAGGGTCTACCTGCTTCCCGCCGACCTGCTGCCCAAAGCAGAGCGGGCGATGGGTGAGATGTTCGACACCGAGCTGCACGGATTTCCGGCGGATGAAACAACTCGGGTGGCGATCGAATTCGAGGGCAAACAGCGCGAGGCATCGGTCGGCGGAAGGCACGACCCGCCGATCTTCTGGAGCTGGAAGGACGACGCCGAGCACCCCAGTCAAGAGCTGACCAGCTGGATGGAGCACGTGGATCGCTTGATGGCCCGAATGCCGGCGGTAACATCAAACCCGCCGGGTGAGCCCAAGCTGAAGGTCACCTATTTTCGCGGCAACCAAGAACGCGGATTCTTCAAGATGTGGGGGTGCCAGAGCGAGGAGCGAAAGAAGCACTGCCTCGCTGCCACCGAGCGCACCATTGGCTTCGTCGATGTGGGCCCGATCGGTGAGCAGATTGCCAACGATGCCGGACGAATTCTTTCTACCACCGGCGAGCGCATCGCCCGCCCGGGAAATATCAATCACTAGCAGCCTGCTCCGCGCTCAAGTCCTAAACGGGGTTGCGCAAAAATTCAGCGGCGGGTTCCCCAATCGAGGGAGCCCGCCGCTGTTCTGAACACGTCGCCCGCGCGTCAGAATTGATTCCTACGGTTACTGACCGGCGTTGATGGTGGCCCAGCCGAGGTCGTTGCTCCAACCATCCGCGTCGATTTGAGCTTGCAGCGCCAGCGGCATCGCGAGGACGAAGGTATCCTGGTCAGCCATGGCGATTTTGCAGTTCTTCTGGTTTTGGCAGGTCAACTGCCAGGATCCGTAGTAGGTATCGCAATACGGACCGCTGCAGGTATACCAGTTCAGGTACGAGCCATCCGCGGTATTGAGCTGGGTCGCCGAGCCGCAGAGGAGCTGTTTGCAGGCTTCTCCCTTGGCCTGTGTGGGGCAGGCCGTATAGGGGGAGTTGAGAAATTGGACCGCGGTCGCAGGCAGCTGGTTCCAATACGAGTCGTACGGAATCACCACTGTTCGGTGCGTGCCGCTTCGACCGCTGGTGCACAGCTGCCAGGTGGGGCAGCGCGAATTTTCCAGGTTTCCTATGTTGACCGCGACCTTGTAACTGCTGCGCGGCAGAGTGTAACTGCTTGTCTTCGTCCCATTGTAGGGAGATGCCGACCAGTTAATGATGTTCGCGTAGCTACTAGGGGAGGCGCCCGACAAGCCCCAGTCCTTCTGCCACGAGCAGGTGCCCGCATTTGCCGCGTTCACGTAGAAGTTGCTGACCTTCAAGTCGGGGAGGCCGGGGAAGGTGGAGCCGCTTCCGGTGCCGATGAGGCCGTTGCTCAAAGTGTCCATGTAGCTGCTGTAGTTGAAGCAGTTGGTGGTGTCGGCTCCGCAGCTGCGGGTCTCAGCTTCGCCCTGGTTGAGCTCGCTTGGATTGAGCGATGCGAGGTACCTCGGGTCGGTATTGCCGGCTCTCAGCGTACAGGTCGATGGAAATGTGCTCGAAGTTGGGTAGTTGGTCTGGCAGGCATAGTTCTGCACGCTTCGGGTGTTGTAGGGCGTGATGTGCACGCCGTTGCCGTTGGTCGAGGTCTTCACCGTGACTGCGGCAATCCAGTCCAAAGCCTTGGAGGTGCCGTCGCCATGGTAGTCGTTGGGATTGAGATTCCAGGCGGTGTCCTGCGCGTAGCCGGTCTGATACGCAGGATCAATCCGGTTTGAAATCACGCCCCATCCACCGAACTCCCAGTGGTGGTCCCATACGTTGCCGCCCCAGGTTACGTTGTTGACGACAAAAGTGCGAGGCGAGTAGGAGCCGCTCGAGGGGCTGGTGACTGAGGCGGTGCCCACCACGCCTTCGCCGAGTTTTCCGGCGCCGCAGAACCACTTCGAAACGTAATCGCCCGGGTCGGTCACCTTGAAGCACATGTAGTCGAGGTCGCTTTCATAGGCGCGGAATGGCTGGTAGTTCCAAGGCAGGTAGCCGCCATACCCATCGGGCTGCATCGGCGATAGGAAAGCCGGGCGCGCCACCAAATTGCTGCAACCAATGGCAAAGCCCAAGAAAACGCGGTGCGGCCAGCCGTCCACGTAGAGGACGAGGTCATCACCGGCATTG
>DATFTC010000111.1:0-3236 GCA_035262305.1 Myxococcaceae bacterium
TGGCGCTCGTGGCCAAAAGCCGGCTGCCAGCGAGCTACGGGGATCGGTCATTCGTGGAGCAGGGCGGCCTCATGTCGTACGGCGAGAGTCCCGCGGAGGTTTTGCGGCTCGCCGCCACCTACGTGGACAGGATTTTGAAAGGGGCGAAACCCGCCGACCTCCCCGTGCAGCAGTCAACCAAGTTCGAGTTCGTGATCAACATAAAGACCGCGAAGGCGCTGGGCCTGACGATTCCGCAATCGATACTGGGGCGAGCAGACCAGATCATCGAGTAAGCCCATGCTCGACCAACGCGGCTGGCTCCTGCGATCCGCCGTCGTCTGCTAGACTCCCCTCGAGCCACCTTCAAAACCGAGGTGCCCTACGCGCCGGATCGGGCTCGCGTTCGTTGTCGCTTGCAGTCTGATTCAGGCGCCGCTAGCCGCTGAGACGCAGTCGAAGGTTCCTCGCATTGGGATGCTCTGGCTTGGTGCGCGGGAGGCGGTGCAACCATTTATCACGGCGTACGAGCAGAGTCTCCATCAGCTTGGTTACTCCGTTGGCCAGACTCTTCTTCTTGAGCGGCGGTTTGCCGATGGCCAGGACGAGCGTCTTTCGGCGCTGGCGACCGAACTGGTCCGTCTCAATGTCGATCTTATCGCGGTGGGACCCAACCCCATGATCGAGGCCGCAAGACGCGCGACCAGCACGATCCCCATCGTCATGGCCTATGGTTCGGATCCTCAAAGGCGAGAGACCCGCCGGACTTCCAGTGGAGCAACCGACGAAGTTCGAGTTGGTGATTAACCTCAAGACGGCCAAGGCGCTCGGTGTGGCAATTCCTCAGCCGCTGCTGGTGCGGGTCGACGAGCTCATCCAATGAGCAAAGACTGATGGACCGGCGAGCGTCCATCACTGTTGCGGGTGGGAGCATTCTTGTCGCGCCGCTCGTGGCCGAGGGGCAGCAAGCTGGCAACGTTCCTCGGATCGGCTTCTTATCATGGGGCTTTCCGCCTCCTTCTGATCCTTGGGGGAAACCCTTCCGCGAGCGACTTCGCGAGCTTGGGTACGTGGAGGGACAGAGTATCGTCATCGAGTACCGCTGGGCGCAAGAGCAGAGCGACCGCGCGGCCGATCTCGCCTCAGAGTTAGTCCGACTAAGGGTTGACATCATTGTCGCCTGGGTCAGCTCTGCGGTCGGGGCTGCTCAGAACGCGACGCGGACGATCCCGATCCCCAGCGTCATGGGGGCGGTTGCCGATCCGGGTCGTTCGCGATTAGTGGCGAGTCTTGCCCGACCGGGCGGGAACACCACGGGGCCTTCCATGATGACCCTGGACATCGCGGGAAAGCGGCTTGAGTTGCTCCGAGAGGTCATCCCAAATCTGAGCCGCGTAGCGTTCCTGTTCCGCCCGTCCGGCCGGCCATCCGCCGAGGAAACGCAGGTTGCGGCCAAGTGAGTCGGCGTCCGCGTGCAGCCTGTAGTGGTGGAAGATCCCCAGGAATTTCAGAGCGCCTTCGCGTCAGTGCTCAGAGTGCGGGCCGAAGCCTTAATCGTCGAGCCCATTTCCAGCGACAGACGCATCGTGGAATTCGCTGCAAAGCACCGCCTTCCGATGATCTCCGACTACAGTTGGGTTCCCGAGGCAGGGGCCCTGATGTCATATGGAACAAACGCGCGTGAGCTAACTTGGCACACCGCCAGCTACGTGGACAAAATCCTGAAGGGGGTAAAGCCGGCGGACCTGCCGGTCGAGAATCCCACCAAGCTTGAGCTGATCATCAACCTCAAGACCGCCAAGGCGCTCGGCCTGACTATCCCACAGTCGGTCCTGCTGCGGGCGGATCAAGTAATCGAATAGGCGCATGCTCGACCTCAAGAAGGAGGCCCAGAGGTATGGACGGCGAGCTGTCACAACTCGTCTATGGAGCGATCGGTGGCGGCCTCGTCGCCGCACTGTTCCGTATTGCCGAGCGATGGATCGAGCGCCGCTCAGCCCAGTCAGTCGAGGCGCGGAAGACGTTGGCGAAGTACGCCAAACCACTATGGCTTGCCTGCCATAACTTAGAGCAGCGGCTAGCCCACATTCACGCGGGTCTGAACAACCCGCAGGTGCTCTCCCGGGTGCCTGAAAAAGGGTGCGGTCTGGACTGGTATACGAAGGAAGGTTACTACGCGACCTCGACCGTATACCTGCTCGCCTATGTTTCCGCTTGGATCACGCTGTTTCAGCGCGACATAGTATTCCTCGAGTTCAAGCGCGAATCCCTGACCGCGCAGTTCTTTCAATGTGTCGAATACTTCAAGGGTTCTATCTCCACGAAAACAATTCTCTGGTATCACTATCTTGTTGGGATTGGCCAGCAGCTGCTCCCGATGGGGGCCGATCGACCAATGACGCTGGCCGCTTTTATCGACACGCTCGGTACGAACGATCAGTTCCGAGCCTTCTTCGACCAGAGTTTCCAATTCCTCAAAAAGATCGCGGCCGGTCAGTACCGCGACCAGATCGGCACGTCCCTGGCCGCAGTGCAGGAGATCCAGCGTTTTCTCGTTGCCAACCAGGCGGTCCCAGTGCTCACACAACAGCATGAGGGTGGAGATGCGCTGGCCCAGTGATGGACCAACGCGGCCAGCTCCTCCGGGCAGGCGTCGGATTCGCCGCATGCTCCATGCCTTCCTACGACCTCGCCCTATGGGCGCTCCGCACCTGGCTCGACTCGTGGCCCGGCGTCGGCCACGTCGCCGTCGGGATGCACCGGCAGGGCTACGACCTCCAGCTCTCGCATTAGACCTGCGGCCGGAGAGATGGCGATGAAGAAGTTTCGCATCAGAGACAGCATTGAGCAGAACGTCACGGTCTGGCTGCTGGGTACGCTGCTTACCGGGTTTCTGTCCGGCATCGGTGTGTATCGCACCATCCAGGATATTGCGGGACTTAGAATGGTCGCTGGAGCGGATCTGGAGAACTCAAAACGACAGCTCGCTGAACTCGAGCAAAAGTTGCTGGCCTCGGAAAAGCGCGCGGCGACGGCTATCGCGCAAGCCAAGCAGGCCTATTGGGCAGTCCGAGGCACCCAAGTGACTATCGTGCATGGAGAACACGACTCTGAGGCCGCGATTGAACTGAAGGAGCGTCCCGCTTTCGGAGCTGTTGTTACGCTCTTGGCACAGGAAGCCCCGGAACACGCGGGAAAGCTGTATTACATAGAGAGCAGTCTCGACGCGGCGATGCAAATAAAGGCACTCGTCTCCG
>DATFTC010000112.1:0-2641 GCA_035262305.1 Myxococcaceae bacterium
TCACCATCTGCGCGTTCATGTCCGCTAATGGGATCCGGCCGCGCTCCGGCCCCGCCAGCAAGCAAAGCTGGTAAGGGGGCCAAAGAGGAGGAGCATGCCATGTCACACAACCTCAATTCTGCCGTCGCCGTAATCGGTATCTATATCGGCAAAAACTCGTTTCACGTGGTGGGGCACGATAAACGCGGGGCAATCATGCTGCGGCAGAAGTGGTCACACAGGCAGGTGGAAACGCGGCTCGCCAACCTGCCGCCGTCTCTAATTTCCTGGGCGCCTTAGGGAGCAGCCACAGCCGACAACCGTAACCGGAAAGAATTCTCGGCAATACACAGGCTTAGGTGGCATTTTCCGAAAACTTCACGTGCATGTCGATTTCGCGGCCTCTGATTCGACGTGACAATAGAGCTAGGGCTGGTGTCCGGCTCCCGAACCGAAGACCCAAAAGGAGAAACGGCGATGCGCTTCATGGTGATGGTAAAGGCGACCAAGGATTCCGAGGCCGGCAAGATGCCGTCGGAGGAGCTGCTCTTGGCCATGGCAAAGTTCAACGAGGAGATGGTGAAGGCCGGCGTGATGCTCGATGCCAACGGGCTGCAGCCGAGTTCGAAGGGCGCGCGCGTCAGATTCTCCGGCGACAAGCGCACGGTGATCGATGGTCCATTCGCGGAAACGAAGGAGCTAGTCGCCGGCTACTGGATCCTCCAGGTGGAATCAAAGGAAGAAGCGATCGAATGGATTAAGCGGTGCCCAAATCCGCATGAGGGAGAGAGCGAGATCGAGATCCGCCAAGTCTTCGAGCTGGAGGACTTCGGCGCCAGCGAGGCCGTGGAGCACCACCGCCGGCTGGGCGAGCAGATCGGGAAGAAGTGACTCGCTCACGCGTCCGCACCCTCAGTCTAGCGGTGGCGGAGACGGTCACCGATACGACGCGATCTGGAGGATCGAGCAGGCAAAGCTCATCGCCGTTCTCGCGCGCATCGTGCGTGACGTTGGTCTTGCCGAGGACCTGGCGCAGGGACGCACTCGTCGCCGCACTCGAACAGTGGTCCAAGTCAAAGTATCCGGGAGAAGGTGCGACGCCGGACCGGGCGCCGTCCAACCACATCAATTCCGGACCTTTATGGATGCCGCTACGGACTCGCGTCTTCACCTGTTGCGGACCTTCAAACAGAGTGCTTGGGTGCGTGTTTTAACGGACATGAAGTTGGGAGGCCGCATGGCCGTAAAGCGCATCGTAGCCAACATTGCGATACGGACCATGTCGAGAACGCCAAGGCTTTTTACACCGACATTCTCGGATTGAATCTGGTCATGGATCACGGTTGGATATTGACTTTCGCAGCCAGAGAGGCCGCGGCGCCACAGATCAGCATCGCGACCGAGGGAGGATCAGGGACGCCAGTACCAGACCTCTCCATCGCGGTGGACAATCTCGACGAGGCCCATCAGCGTGTCCTCGCCGCAGGATCGTCGATCGAATACGGTCCCACAAGCGAGCCGTGGGGGGTAAGGCGCTTCTATGTTCGCGGTCCTCAATCATAGCGCGCGTCACCAGCGAGCTCTTCCCCAAGACCCTTAGGGTGATGCGCGCAGCCGGCCTCCACAACCTCATCGCCATGGTGAGGGGCCTCGATGTCGATGCTGTGGAAGGTGCGGCCGAACCGCCCTACGCGCTTGCTAATATGCGGGTAGAGTACGTCCGCCAGGAGCCGCCAGGGATCCCCACCGCGTTCTGGCGCGGCGTCGGGACCACGCATAGCATCTTCGTGGTCGAGAGTTTCATCGACGAGCTTGCCGTGGCCGCGAAGCAAGACCCGTTTGAATATCGCCGCGCCCTGCTCGACAAGTCACCGCGCGCCAAGGCGGTTCTCGAGCTCGCCGCGGAGCGGGCCGGCTGGGAGCGCCCGTTGCCGCCCCGCAGCGGTCAGGGCATTTCGCTCTTACACGCGTTCGGCGAAACCTACATCGCCCAGGTCGCCGAAGTGTCAGTCTCGAACGAGGGCGACGTCCGCGTGCAGCGCGTAGTTTGCGCCATCGATTGCGGGTCGATCGTGAATCCGGACACGGTGAAAGCGCAGATGGAGAGCGGGATAATCTTCGGGATCACGGCCGCCCTGTTCGGCGAGATCACGATTAAGGACGGCCGCGTCGAGCAAGGCAATTTCGATGACTATCGCGTGCTGCGCATTAACGAGACGCCTTTGATCGAAGTTCATCTAGTCAGGAGCATGGAGGCTCCGGGGGGCGTTGGTGAGCCGGGTACGTCGGCCCTGCGGTCGCCAACGCGATCTTCGCGGCGACGGGAAAGCGGGTCCGGAAGCTGCCGATCAACAGCGCCCAAATCCGCGCAGATTTTCCGCGAAGGCTTCGAGCGATGTGGGGTGCAGAAACTCGATCACCGGCATCGCCGGCTGTTGCGCCCGCGCCGCAGCCACGAGGAAGGCTGGACCGGAGCGCTCGACAAGCTGGAACGCCATTTTCTTGTAATCGAACTCCGTGACCAAACATCCGCCGCAGAGCCGAGCGTCGCGACAGCCAAGTGGTCGGCTGGAGCGAAGCCTTCGACGAGCTTCAGCCGACGCCACGAAAATCGCAAAGGAGTACATCGCATGATTACGATCTCCGCTTTCAAATGGGTTCC
>DATFTC010000113.1:0-2826 GCA_035262305.1 Myxococcaceae bacterium
AACGCCGAAGAGACATACCGCCCTCCGGTATCACAGATCATGACCACGATCAGCATCCCGGCGCACTCCGGTCTCGCGGCCCAACCTCAATGCGGCGTCGGGCTTGCGTGACCCAGAGACCGGGGCTTCGACGTAGTGTCCGCCCACGGAGCGAATGTCTGCCTCGAGCTCCCGCGAATAGGCCGGCGAGGTCGTACCCATATGGACGACCGTGCGTCCCGCCACCCGGGCCGCGAAGGCGGCGCCACCGCGGTCGAGTACAGTGTCAATCGCTTCGCCGTCGACGAGCATGAGGAAGACAGTTGCGCAGTGCGCGAACACGTCAGCCGCCTCCCGAGCCACATCCGCACCGGCCGCAGCAAAACTCTCAGCCTTGGCAGGTGTGCGGTTCCAGACCAGGAGCCGCGTACCGGCCTTGACGAGTGTCAGCGCCATCGCCTCACCCATCGTACCCAAGCCAATGAAACCGATCGGATAGGCTGCGTTCACCCGGTGCCGCCCCGCTGCTCCTGGGTCTCCCCTCCCTTACGGGAGATATTTCTTGGGCAGTGGCATAGTGGCGGACTCGGCCTGCACCACGATGCTCGTCACTCGCCAGCCGCCGGTTTCTTTGACCGCTTCAATGCTGTTGATGCCCCGCGCCACTTGCTTGCCGTCGCTGTGCAGCCCGTAGCTGCTCCATAAGTGCGCAATGTTGCCGAAGCGCTCAATGTGAAATTTCAGCTGTTTTTCCTCCAGCAGGGCGTGGCCGCGGGCTTTGACGCGCGTGATCCAATCGTCCAAGGTCTGGAGCGCATAGGTTGGCGCTCCGTCCGTGCCGAGCGAAACGAACATCATGCGCGCCTCGGGTATCAGCAGAGCCTTCATGCAGGCTCGATCCTTGTCCGCGGGCCCGGAGATTGCCGCATCGAGCGCGGCGGAAATACCTTCGGGTTCCGAAGGCAACGCACAGCCTGCATCCGGCGCCTGGGCCATCGCCATTTCGAAGAGCGCGCCGGCCAGGGTTGCCGTCATCCCGAGCCCAGCCACGGTGCCGAAGCTCGCCATCAGTCTACACACTGCTCTATTCATACTGTCTCTTCCCTGCTTAGTGATTTCGAACAGTAGGCGGCCGCCTTAAGAAAGTCCCCGGGAGGCCGCCCTGCCCATTACTTCGGTTTGCGGAACTTCAGGAGGAACTGATCCGTGTGTCCGCGAATCGACGGGTCGAACACCTTGGCCGTGCGGGGGTCCGCCGGATTGGCGAGAATCGAACTCTCGGAGTCGAACTTGAATCCTGCGGCTTCGACCTCTCGGCGCACGGTCGAGGCCTCGATGCGATGCAAGGTCTCGGTTACATTTGCCGGAGCACCCTGCGCAGCGGAATGATCCAGAATTACATATAACCCACCGGGCTTCAGCGCGCTGTAGACTGCCTTGTTGAACGCGGCGATGTCGACCGGGCCCATGAACTCATCGTGGAGATCGTGGTAATTTTGGGAAATCCAGAACAGGTCGAGCTTCTCGGGGAACTTAAGTCCCTCGAGCGCCGCGGCAATCGTCACCGTTACGTTGGGATGGGTGACGGGATAGCTCTGCAGATCCCCGACTGCCTTGACGAAATTCGGGTACTTGAAGAAGCCGGTGGGCTGCACCGCATATACGTGACCTTTGGAGCCGACGACGCTAGCGAAAAGGCGCGTGAAATAGCCTGTGTCGGCCACATAGTCGGCGACCGTGTCCCCCGATTTAACGCCCGCGAACTCCAAGGTCTGCACCGGCTTCCGATCAGCATCCCGTGAGGTGTCCGAGTCCGGGCGCGATGGATCGGCGACCGCCGTGGTGGCGGCGTTTGAATTACTTGCGTTGTCCATGGCAATCGCCGCGGAACCAAGCGTGACGACTGCGATCAACATAGCCATCGTTCTCATGTCGACTCCTATCGTGAATCTTCTGGTTTAGTTATTCGCCAATGCTGAGCCACTGGCTGGCGGGAGCGCCATAAGCGCTGCGGCGATATGGTTTACGCGCATGGGGGCGCCCTCGACGGCCTAAGACACAAGCGCGGAGGGCGGCACCTCGATTTCGCCGCTTGCGATGTAGGACGTGGCTCCTCCAACACTGACAGAGGTCACGGCGCTTCCGCTCTTACGCGCCTCTGCTTCGATTTCGCTTCGGCGCCCCATCGATACGCCTTGCAGGATCGAAAGGCGATAGGTGCTCCCGCCAAACTCGGTCTTCGATGCCATTGCCCCGACGAGGCCGGCACAGGCGCTGCCTGTCGCAGGATCTTCTTCGACGCCGAGCGCGGGCGCGAACATGCGAGCATAGAGTTGGCCGCCATCCCGTAGATTCCCTGAGAAAAGGAACACCTGGGGAGACCACGCCCGCGCGAGCGTGGCCCCCCAGGCAGCCCGATTGATCACCGCCCGATCGACAACCTCGTTCGAGCTCAGTTGCGCAAAGCAGAATCGAAGACCGACGCCCGCGAAGAAGACTTGGCGCACCTCGGCGGGCTCGATGGATAAAACAGCCGCAAGATCGGTCGGAGAAGGTGCGTCGGTCGATGTTTCGACCTTCGCCGATAGAGTCAGCGTGCCGTAGAGGCCCCCGTCTCGCTGAGCGACGTCGACCGTTACGGGACCGATATTCTCCTCTAGGGTGAGGCGGATTGGATCACCAAACCGTTCCTTCTCGTTCATCACGAGCGCACAGGCTGTGCCGACCGTGGGATGCCCCGCGAAGTCGAGCTCCGCCCGAGGTGAGAAGATGCGCACCCGACAGGTGTTCGCCGGATCGTTCTTCGGCAGGACGAAGGTCGTTTCGCCGAAATTGAACTCGCGAGCA
>DATFTC010000114.1:0-2037 GCA_035262305.1 Myxococcaceae bacterium
CTCAAACAGGGCTTGGCCCTGAACGAAAATGATCCGTCAATCCGAGGGGCGTTGGGTTATGCCTACGTTCAATTAGGCAATCGAGATCTGGCACTGAGCATCCTGAGCGATCTCAAGAAACGCGACGAGCGCGTGGACGAAGCAAGCTCAATCGCGAGTATCTACCTGGCGCTCGATGACAAGGAGCAAGCATTGGAATGGCTGGAGAAGGCTTATCAGCGCCGCTCGCCGGATCTCGTCTTTCTTAAAATCGGATGGTTGTACGATCCGCTGCGCTCGGATCCCAGATTTGAAAATCTCCTGCGCCGGATCGGCCTTTCGCAATAAGTTGTTGAGCCAACGCGTCGCTTCAACGGTTCTTGGTGCAATGACGCCGTGGACCTGTTAGGTGCTGGAAATGCCTTCCGGCTCTCAGCAATCCAAAGGAACGCCTCAGGGCCCTGGCGCGCCATTCCAGAACCTACTGCGGTCTCGTTTTCTGCTTTGGTTGCTTTTGGTGCTTGGAGGGCTGCTCGTTGCCCAGCAGTTCACGCTGCGAGGGCTGGAAGCTCGGCGCGTCGCCTACAGCGAATTCCTCGGCTACGTCAAGGAAGGCCGAGTCAAGCAGGCCGAGATTCGGTCCAACGAGATCGCCTTTGAGTTTCAGCCCGAGCCGGGAAAGACCGAGACAGAAAAGGCGGTCACCACGCGTTTGCCGAACATCGACGATCTGCAGCTGATCAAGGAGTTGCAGGAGGCGCATGTCGTCTTCTCAGGCAAGGTCGACACCTCTGCGGGATGGCTGGGCTTGCTCCTGGGTTGGGTAATCCCGATCGGGCTTTTCTTCGGGCTTTCATTTTTTCTGCGCCGAGCTGCTACGCGCGGTCCGCTCACGTTTGGCAAGTCGCGGGTGAAGCTCTACGACCAAAACGTCACCAATCGCGTCACCTTCGACGATGTCGCCGGAGTGAACGAGGCGAAGGACGAGTTGAGAGAAGTCGTCGATTTCCTGAAAAACCCCGCCAAGTACCAGGCCATCGGGGCGCGAATTCCAAAGGGGGTTCTCCTCGTCGGACCTCCTGGCGCAGGCAAGACGCTCTTAGCGAGAGCCGTCGCCGGCGAAGCCGTCGTCCCTTTCTTCTCCATCTCGGGCTCCGAGTTCATCGAGATGTTCGTCGGCGTAGGCGCGGCCCGGATCCGCGACCTGTTCGAGCAGGCCAAGCAACGCGCGCCGTGCCTCGTTTTCATCGACGAGTTGGACGCCATCGGCCGGCAGCGCGGCGGAGTTGCCGCTTTGGCCACCCACGACGAGCGCGAACAAACGCTGAACCAGCTGCTGGTCGAGATGGACGGTTTCGACGGCGGTGAAGGCGTGGTGCTGATGGCCGCCACGAATCGGCCGGAAGTGCTTGACCAAGCCCTGGTGCGTGCGGGGCGCTTTGACCGCCAGGTGCTCGTCGATCGCCCGGATTTGGAAGGCCGCTTGGCAATTCTCAAGGTGCACACCAGAAAGGTGAAGATGGCGCCGGCCGTCGATCTGATGGTGGTGGCTCGGCGGACGCCGGGGATGGTGGGCGCCGATCTGGCGAATCTGGTGAACGAGGCGGCGCTGGCCGGTGCGCGGCGCGGGTCGCAGCTCGTCGAGCAGCGGGACTTCGAGGAGGCGATCGATCGCATTCAGCTGGGCTTGAAGAAGCACTCTCACGCCATGAACGACGAAGAGAAGCGACGGGTGGCAGTTCATGAGAGTGGCCACGCGCTGGTCGCTCTCTCCGTTCCGCACGCGGATCCGGTCCACCGGGTGAGCATCATTCCTCGCTCCATCGGCGCTCTCGGAGTCACACTGCAGCTGCCAACCGAGGAGCATTACCTGCTGACCGCAGAGCAAATCCTGGACCGCATCTGCGTGATGCTCGGGGGGCGCGCAGCGGAGGAGACGGTGCTCAAAAGCGTTTCCACCGGAGCACAAGACGACCTCGAGCGCGCGACCGAGCTGGCTCGGCAGATGGTCTGCCGGTTTGGGATGAGCGAGCGCCTTGGGTTGCAGACGCTTGGGCG
>DATFTC010000115.1:0-5513 GCA_035262305.1 Myxococcaceae bacterium
CGTCCGTCTTGAGCATTGCCGGAGCGCCGCTCTTCCGATCCCACTCCACCTGAGAGATCAGCCCGCCGGAGACGGACAGCGACTTGCCGTACGGCGCGGCCACCACCACCACGTCCTCACCGGCCTCGAGCTCGCAGTCCTGGGCTAGCTCAGCGGCCGCCAGGGACACTCCGCGAACTCGGATCAGCGCCAGATCCAGCTCTGGAACCTTCCCCACCACCACCGGACGAGCCGAATAGTCGAAGGAATCCCCGTCGCGATCCACGTAGACTACCATCCGCTGCTCCTCCGGGGTCTCTTGCGCTACGGCGTGAGCACTGGTCAGCACATAGCTGAAGGCCCCGTCCGACGTCGCCTCGGATCCGATAACCACGCCCGAGGCGCTGCGCCGGGGCTGGTCGCCCTCGAAAACGAAGAGCCGGACGTTTTGAGGGAGGATTCGCCGCAGCACCGACTTTCGATCGCCGCCCTCCGGGCGAGCGGCCCCGGAAGCGGCGCCGACCGACGATGGACGAATCGTGGAGCAAGCAGCGCTGAGAAGGAGCAACCCAACGCGCAGCGATACTCGTCGATTCATCAATACTCCGTGGTAGTACGGCGTTGACGGCAAGCGTCCGGTGAGATCGGCGCCGCGGGATCAGTCCACATAGCGCTTGCGCATGAGGAACACGATCGCGTCCTTGGCGCAGCTCTCGCAATAGCGGTACTTGGTCACCATCGACTTGAGCGTGCTCTCGACTTGTGCGGCTTCTTTCGCGCTCAACGAGGAGCGCTCGTCCGAGAGATACTTTAGGACGTTCTCCTTATTCTTGCGCAAGACGCGCTTGCGCTCCTCGAAGAAGTGTCCGCGGAGGCGCCGGAAGAGGTCGGGAAAGATGCGCGCGTAGTCCATCTCCACATCTGGGTTGTCCAGCTTGTGCGCACCGATGTGCGCAATGAGCCCGCGGCGGAACTCGCTCGAATCCTCGCCTTTCGGCATCACGATGGTTTCCATCTCCGTCATCCGGTTCTCGTCAGGCCTCTCCATCTCCCCGGTCATCCGATTGAGCATTTTTTCGCCCTTTAGCCAGTGCGAGACGTGCTGCAAGTACCGCTCGAACAGCTCGCGGTACTGGTGTTCGGAGATGAGGCCCATCGACTCGCGCACTTCCTCGTCGACCCGGTCGAGGTACTGGTTCTCCGTCGCTCGGACGAACTCTTCGTGGTCATGGTAGCCGTCCACCACTTCCTGCTGGAGAAACTCGTAAATGCTCTTGTCACGGCACAGCGCGCTGAGCTCTTCGAAGACCGCCAGGGCGTGCAGGCATTTGTAGTCGGGGTTCTGCGCGGCATTGAGCAGCGCGGTCTTGATCTCGCGGGCCGATGCGCCGGTTCGGCCCTCGTAGTTCGGGTAGGCGTCCGATTCCTCGTAGACGTCGATCAGGTGCTTCTTGAGCTCCTTGGCCTGTGAAAGGCTGAGGCGATCCGGCGCCGTCCCTTCGTCGTAGAGGCGCAGCTTCTCCGGCGGAGTGAGGTGGTCGATCACCTCGCGCAGCTCGCCCTGGTAGCGATCGGGAATGGGCTTTTTCAACCGGGTGAGCACCGCCCACATCGCGGCTACCTCGGTGGCGTGCGGGGCTACGTGCTTGCCCACGGTCACCGGCGTGATCTGCGCGTCGTACACCTCTTGTTCGGTTCGGTAGCGCCGCAGGTAGGGCACGCGAATCAGCTCCATTCGGCCCTTGAAGGACGCGAAATCCGGAAGCTCCTTGAAGGCGCCCAGGTGCTTCTCGTTCGAGGAAGCGATCAGCACCTCGTCCAGCTGAAGGATGAAGTGCTCCATCGGAACGTCGCCCGTCTCGCTCGTTCCGAGCAGGTACTTGAACGCCTCCAGAGGCCTTTTCAGTAGATCGGAATACTCGATCAGGCCGCGGTTGCCCGAAACGAGCGCGCCGCGCGGCTCGTACATCACGATGTTGTGCAGCGCGGCGGGCAGGTTCATCTGCGATCGATCCGCGGTGGCCTGATGGTACGCCGCGTCGACGCTCATCTGCGGCTCGACCGTGACGGTCCCCGCTTGATAGCGGCGGGAGATGTAAAAGCGCTCCACCTGCACGTGGCGGAGAACTTTGAGGTAGTCGCCCCCATTGACGCCAAGCAGCGCGGTATAGATGCGCCGGCATTTGTGGCAGAGCTCCCCCTCGAGCAGGTATTCGGAAAGCACGAAGTCCTCGCGCGACGGCCCCTCCGGCGTCCGGATCGCCTGCTCGAGAAGCTTTCGCCTCTGCTCGCGGGGGAGGAGAAACAGCGGGTGGTCCTTCATCTCGCACGACAGGCGCACTTCGATGTTCTCGATTTCGAGGTGGGCGTAGGTGGCGAGCTCCCCGTGGGCAGCGATCCGATCGGAAAAACCGATCGATCCCTTCACCAGCTTCTCCGAGGGAAAAATCCAGTTGAGCTTGTACAGCGCCCCGGCGGGCAGGCGCGAGTAGTGCTCCATCCCGCGCTTGAGAGCATCGACGATGGTGGACTTGGCCGAGCCGTTCGGCCCATGCAGCAGGATGAGCTTGTTGATCCGCCCGGCGCGAATGAAGTTGCTCAGCACCCGATAGAGCGCGTTTTGAACCTCCTCCTGTCCGGCGACCCGGATCCCGCCCTCGCTACCGGCGGCGTCGAAGACGCGGAAGCGGCGGATCTTCCCGCTCGGGTGGGGCACCTGATCGGCCCCGAAGTGATCCATCGCGTCCCTCAGGTACTGCGCCGCGTTGCGCGCCTGTTTTCGCGGTTCCTGGAGGAAGAGGCTGAGGTATTCCTCGAAGGAAAGAATGCTGCGGTTTTTGACGAAGTCCGCCGAAACGTCGGAGCCGATCGACTGCAGGAAACGCTTCGCCTCCACCTAATTTTCCTCTTCCGCTCGATCTGGCGTGAGCACCCACATGGAGCTCACCGAGCAGAAATCAACATCGATGATCGCCTATCGTATACTTCCGATGCTCGCGCGCCAAACCGCGGTGGGGATGCGCATAGCGGTGGCGCGGGCCAACTGAGCGGATGGCTGCCGAAACAATCATTGGAATTGACTTGGGAACCGCGAACTCCTGCGCGGCGGTGGTCGAAGGCGACGATCAGGTGAAGCTCATTCCACACAAGGGAGGGGACTACCTTGTCCCCTCGGTCTTCGCGATCGACGACAAAGGCAACGAGTTGGTTGGGCACGAAGCCAAGCGGCAGTGGCAGTTGAATCCCAAGAATACCGTCTACGGCGCAAAGCGGCTGGTGGGCCGATCGTTTCGCAGCGAGATCGTCGAAACGATGAGGGAGGTCGCCGGATACAGCATGCGCCCCGGTCCGAACAACGACGTGGTGATCGAGATCGGGCAGCGCCAATTCTCGATGCTGGAGGTGAGCGCGCGGATTTTGAGAAAAATCCAAGAGGTGGCGTCCGAGTACCTCAGGCGGCCGGTAAGGCGCGCGGTGGTGACCGTCCCGGCCTATTTCAACGACCGGCAGCGCCAGACGGTCAAGGACGCCGGCCGGTCGGTGGATCTCGAGGTGGTGAGGATCATCAACGAGCCAACCGCGGCCGCCATCGCCTACGCTCACGGCAAGCAGCTCGACGAAACGGTCGTGGTCTATGATCTCGGCGGCGGAACCTTTGACGTCTCGGTGATCGAGATCCGGGACCGCGTCTTCGAGGTAAAAGCGACCGGTGGAGACATCTTCCTCGGCGGGATTGATCTGGACAACGTGCTGATCAAGCACGTCCTCGAAGAGTTCAAGGCCAACGCGCAGATCGACCTGAGTGACGACCCAGTGGCAATGCAGAGGATCCGCGACCTCGCCGAGCGGACCAAGTGCGATCTTTCCAGCCGGGAGGAAGTGCCCTTCAATATCCCCTTCATCACCATGACGCCGCAGGGACAGCCGGTGAACTTGGAGACCAGCTTTACCAGAGCGAAGTTGGAAGAGCTCACCTCGTTCTTATTGGATCGGACCTTGAAAATCCTCGGCCAGGTTCTAGCCGATTGCGGCCTCGCCACCCAGCAGGTGGAGGAGGTTCTGCTCGTTGGCGGGCAGACGCGCATGCCGGCGGTTCAGCAGCGGCTGACAACCTTCTTTGGAAAGCCGCCCTCCAAAGGGGTGAACCCCGACGAAGCGGTGGCGATCGGGGCTGCGCTGTACGCGCACTCGCTCGAGGACGACAGCAATCTTCGCCTCCAGCTTCTCGACGTCATCCCGATGGCGATCGGCCTCGAGCGGGCGGGGGGAAGCTTTCACGTCGTGTTTCCGCGAAATGCTCCCATTCCCAATGCAAAGCAGCTCGTCGCCACCACCAGCTACGATCAGCAGACCGAGCTGGCGATGCGCATCTTCCAGGGGGACAACGAGCAGGTGGCGAAAAACGAGCTGCTCGGGGATTTCAGCTTCGCCGGAATCCGCCCCGCCCGCGCCGGAGACGTGCAGGTGGAGATCACCTTCGATGTCAACGTGGAAGGAATCCTGACCATGCATGCCCGCGAGCGGGCCACCGGTAAGGAGATGAAAACCACGGTGCGAGTAACCCAGTCCTGATCGCGCCCCTTGCCGCCGAGGTCGATTAGGCCGTCTTCTTCTCTTTTTCGTAGACCAGCTGCGGCGCCTCGCGCTTGGTGACGACCGTCTCGCCGATCCGGCACTCCCGAATTCCCTCGCGGTAGGGAACGTCGTACATGATGTCCAGCATCGTATCTTCGAGGATCGCTCGCAACCCGCGCGCCCCCGAGTTGCGCCGCATCGCCTCCCGCGCGATCGCTCGGAGCGCCTCCTTGCTGAAGGAGAGCTTCACCTTCTCCATCTCGAACATCTTCTGGTATTGCTTCACCAGCGCGTTCTTCGGCTGCGTGAGAATGGTCACCAGATCGTCTTCCCGCAGATCGTTCAAGGTGGCCACCACCGGGAGTCGGCCGACGAACTCGGGAATCATCCCGAACTTCATCAGATCCTCCGGCTCGACGAGCTTGAGCAGCTCCCCGACCGATCGCTCGTCTCGTTGAGCGAGCTTGGCTCCAAAACCCAACCCCTTCTCGCCCACGCGCCTTTTGATGATCCCATCGATCCCGTGAAATGCGCCACCGCAAATAAAGAGGATGTTGGTGGTGTCAACCTGGATGTACTCCTGCTGGTTGTACTTTTTGCCGCCTCGCGGGGTGACGTTCGCTCGGGTGCCCTCGATAATCTTGAGCAGCGCCTGCTGTACCCCTTCCCCTCCTACGTCGCGGGTCACCGAGGGCATGTCGCCTTTTCGGGCGATCTTGTCGATCTCGTCGACGTAGACGATTCCGCGGGCCGCTTTCTCCACGTCGTAATCCGCGTTGTGCAAGAGGTTCTGAATGATGTTTTCAACGTCCTCGCCGACGTACCCCGCTTCGGTGAGGCTGGTGGCATCCGCGATGGTGAAGGGGACGTTGAGAAAACGGGCCAGCGATTGGGCAAGCAGCGTTTTGCCTGAGCCGGTGGGGCCGATGAGAAGGATGTTGCTCTTCGAAAGCTCGACG
>DATFTC010000116.1:0-87722 GCA_035262305.1 Myxococcaceae bacterium
CCGGGGGCCCAATCAGTCGGATATCGATTGCGCGGCTATGAATGACCTGCAGTACCGCTCTGATGTGGTGGGCATGAACGGCGTCAACGTGATCATCAATGACCAAGGCAACGCCGACTTGGTCAACATCGCGGTTACCGATGTTGGGAACATCTATCACTGCGACTACACGACGTGGGACCAAGTGCCGACCTCCACCGTAGGCGGCCCGATCCGCCGCTATTCCCGCGACGGAAACTCCGGCACCACCGACGTCTTCGTCGGCCGGCTGTTCTGGCGGGATGCTGGCGGAATCCATCAGTTCCCGAGCCTCCCCTCCGGCGATGAGAACTACTGGGAAGAGCGGTTTAGCTGCGTGGTTGCCATCCACGGCGACGGCGCAACCCTTGCGTTGGGCGCGATCGCGGCGAGCGACTCTCGCGCCATCGTCTACGGTGGGGATCCGGCGCTGATGCAAGGAAATCGCGCCCTCTGCGTTTCCGATGACGTGAACCATGATCCTCCGTCGGATCCTGTATGTCCCAGCGTTGGAACCATCGAGGACATGTCGTACTACTGGGCCCGCCTCCTGTACTACCATCACGTGATCGGCATTAGCGACTCGTTCGGACCTACCGACGCCCAGGCAACATTGCTCGATGCAGTGAGCAATCCGGACACCAGCTGCGGGTACCTAGATAACTTCCTACCGCAATTCGGCTTCTACCAGGCTCCTCGCTGCTACACGCCGTAGAAGCGTCGCTAGGCGCTTCAACCGTTTCATCGTAACGAGAGTCCGGAGGGCTTCCGCCTTCCGGACCCTTCTGTTTGAGAAATCCCCTCTCGCCCCTCGCAAATGTCACCTGAAATTTGCTTGAGGGGTCGCGCCGTCTGTGTCTTTAGCCCGGCGCAAGCTCGCCGCGGTTTGTCTAAGTTCGTCCTCAACCCCTCGCGCCAGCTAACTCTTGGCAAACGGGCGGGCGAAGGAAACACGAGCTTCAAGCGAGTCGCTTGAGGAAGGGGGCAAACGATGAAACACCGGTTCAGGGCAGTGACGCTGCTGTCCCTCCTCAGCGAGATGTCGTACGCCCAGCAGGAGCTGAAGGGATCGGACACAATGGCCCAGATGACCCGTGCCATCATCTACGATTTAGGGCTGTACGATCAGTTGAATTACACGGGCGGCGGCACCACGCTCGGGCTCGCCAATACCTGCCAAAGGTTCCAGGCCGTGAGTCCCGCCTCGCGGCTTGCACAACCACCCGAGCTCGCTTGCGCGGCACAACACTCCATGGAACTGTTTAATTCAAGTCCAATCGCCCTGGATGCCGTGAATGTGATTGTCAACGATCAGGGTAACCACGACTTGGTCAATATCAAAGTTACGGATGTGGGTAACATTTATCATTGTAACTACACCACGTGGGATCAGGTGCCAACCTCCACGGTCGGCGGTCCGATCCGCCGATACGGGCGAGACGGAAACGCGGGTACGACGCACGTCTTCGTAAGTCAGCTCTTTTGGCGGGATGGTGCGCTCCAGCAGTTTCCCAGCCTTCCCAATGGAGACGAAAACTACTGGGAAGAACGGTTCCCCTGCGTCTTCCCCATCCACGGCGATGGGGCCACCCTCGTGTTGGGGGAGATCGCGGCGGCCGACGCTCGCGCCATCGTATATTCCGGCGGCCCTGCGCTGAGGGATTCGGATCGCGCCCTTTGCGTTTCCGACGACGTGAACTTCGATCCGCCTCGGGATCCTGTCTGCCCCGGCGTTGCGACCATCGAGGACTATAGCTACTTCTGGGCGTATCCCCTCTATTACTACTTCACTGACGGCCCGCACAGCAGTGCAGAGTGGACGCTGCTTAACGCCGTCATCGACATGGTTTTCCCATTCAACCCACACTGCGCCTACCTGCAGTCATTCGTGGATGGTTCTCACTTCTATCCTGGTCCCACCTGCTATTCAGGCAACGTCGTGCGACGCCCACTAGAGTGAAACCCGAGCTAAAAGCCGAGGAGGCGTTGAGAGCGCCTGAGCAAAAAGTGGCATCGCTGAAGAAAAATGAGCGCTGAAAGCAAAGCTGTTGTCAGCGGTGCTCGAACGAGCTGCTAGGGAATGTAAGGGAACACGAATGCAGTGTCGCCGTAGTCCACTTACGGTAGGTAGCGGACCACAGCAAATTGATTGGAGTTTGTCGGTTGATCCACGCTTCCCACCGCAACCATCTTGCCATCAGGCTGGAATGTGATCGCATAGAACACGGCATTGTTCGCGGACGGATTATTGACTGCGATTCCTGAGCCGTCCGTGCCAAACGCTGTGTCTGGCGAACCATCGATGTTGTAGCGCACCACCAGGAACTGCTGATTTGTCGTTCGTAGGAAGCTGCCCGCCAGCACGATCTTGTCTCTGGAAATCGCCGCTGCGTTTACTGCCGCGGAGTTCGGCATCTGACTGCTGTGCGTGAAGACCGTTCTTGCTATTCCATCTGTGCCGAAGCTCGAGTCTAGGCCCCCATCGGGCTGAAGGTTCACGTTAGCAATGTCTTGGTAATTGTTGACCGTCGCGCGTGTATTGGCGGTGACCACGACGTTTTCTCCGAGCCCGAGCGCCGTTTGCCCAGTCGACGAGTATTCTCCGAGCTGGAACAAAACTTGCCCCCCATCATTGAACGAAGTGTCAACAAAACCACCATCGGTCAGATCGAAACTCACCACTGCCATGCCTGTGCGGGAAGGAGCGCCAAAGCTGGCGGAGCCGACCAGGAATGCCTTATCACCCACCAACGCAGCTCCGCTCACGGAAGGGCTTCCCGTCGTCCCAGCAAGTTGCTTCACAAGAATACCGCCATCGCCGAATGTTGCATCCAAAGTTCCATCCGAGTTGTATCGCGCCAGCGCTACGGAGAGCTGGGTGGGCGGGGGATAAGTTATACCCGCCACCAGAATCTTTTCATCGGCCAACACCGCAACCGCCGAGGCATTGATTGTCTTCCGAGCGCGACCGGGTCCTCTTCCCCCATCGAAGTTAAAAGTCTCGTCAAGGGTTCCGTCGGGCATGAGGCGAAATAGAGTGTCCGGATTCGTGGTGGAGCCACCTGATGCGAGCAAGATGCCGCCGTCACTGATTGCGACTGCGGTCACGCTTGGCGGATTTGTGGTAATGGCGCCTTCAAACATCACGATCGCACCCAGAGGAGGCGCGACTCCGCCATCAGGCGTCCCGCTTCCTACGAATGTGGGGTCGAGGACGCCCCGAATATCATAGCGGGCGACGGCGATCGCTCGACAGGTGCTGAGGCAAGGAGTCCCCACCCCGGTCGTCCGTCGCTGGCGATTTCCTACGACGACAATTTTTCCGTCGGAGTCAATCGCTACGCCCGTTGCCGCCGAGGTTGTTCCAGCATCGGTGGTCTCTAGATGCGTCACTGCCAACCCAGGAACGTCGGAGCCGCCGGGGCCAAAGCTATCATCCACCGCGCCAGGGGGGTTCACAGTCAAAAGGAAGGGAACGGTAACTTGGATAGAGCCCGAAGTGCCCGTCACGTTCACCGGGAACGTGCCGTCCCCCGCGGTCGGTGCCGCGCGAAACAGGAGATTTCCGACATTCGCGCTGATGGACAGCGGGTCAGCAGTCACCTGAGGCGGCAAGCCCGCGACTGTCACCTCAATTACACCGGAAAAATTCTGCCGGCTGACATGCACTGCGACCGAATGGCTGGAGCCTCGGCTGACATTGGCTTGGTTGGGAACCAAGGAGAGTGAAAACCCCGTAGCTGTCACATTCACGATCAGCGGTGCGCTAATCGAGTTGTGTGCATTCGTCGCCGTCACGGTAGCCGACCCACCGCTCGTAACAGGCGCGGTCGGGGAAGCAGAGAGATTCACCGTCCCCGTGTTCCCAGTGAAGCTGGCAGGTGAAGCCGAGACCCCGTCGGGCAGACCGCTGATCGTGACCGCTACCGGACCACTCTGACCGGTGGACCGCACCACCCTGAGCGTCACTGGAACTGTCAAACTCTGCGGAATCGACACTTGCGCCGGCAAAAGGCTGAGACCGGTCAGCTGGTCTTCAACCAGTGGCTGAGACTCCGTCTTGGGGGACGAGCAAGCAGCTCCCGCCAATCCCGCCGATACCAAAGTTGCGAATAGCCGTTTCATTGTCAGTCCGCCGGCGGCCGACACCCTCAGCCCAATCCAGCGTGGGGCAACGCTGCTAGATGAAAAAAGTTCGCTTGGCAAGCCTTGTTGCGAACGATTCACAAGCAAATCCAATACTTGTGAAGTCAAATCACATTTGTGTGACAGATAAGGAAACTCTGCAGCAGAGTCACAATCTGCTCTTGCCACCTAAAGCTGGGCAGTTTAGAGGGCCTCGCGCGAGGGGAAAGGAAACAAGGCAAGGGAATAAGCAGCGGATGAGTACCAGGGCGTCAAGGGACTCTCGATGCGCCGCGGCGCTGGCGGTGTTGTTTATTCTAACGCCGAGCACCATCGCGGGTCCTCTGCTTCGGCCACCGGGTGCGCCGACGCCTGGTTCGCCTGCGGCGGCAGCGGCGTCGGCCCGCGCGGCGCAGAACGCGGAATCACTTGCACGCCAAGCCAATGAGTCCTTGGTTCGCGCGTCGCAAGCGCTGCAGCGCTTTAGGGCCCAGCAGGACGCAGCGCGCGCAGCAGCGGTCGCCGCCCCTAGCTCGGTTCCAAACGGGCTGACCCCGGGTGGGTTGGTGATAATTCCGGGAGCCAGCGGCGATCCGGAACTCTGGAGCGGCGCGAGCCTGCCCACCCAATCCTCGAATGGAGGGCGCACCAATGTCCAAATCAACCAAGACAGACCAAAGGCAATTCTCACTTGGCAGAACTTCAACGTCGGACGCGAAACCGATGTCCACTTTGACCAGACCGCGGGAGGCGACAGCGCGCAGGACTGGATTGCGCTCAACCGGGTGAACGACCCGAGCGCGAGGCCATCGCAGATCTTGGGCTCGATCCGCGCCGAGGGACAGGTCTACTTGATTAACCCCAACGGCATCGTTTTCGGCGGCTCGAGCCAGGTCAATGTCAACTCAATCATCGCCTCGAGCCTCGATTTTTACGGGGCTACGCTGCACGACAAGAACCAACATTTTTACAACGGTATTCTCTACAATCCAAACCAGAGTTTCTCGCCGACGCTCGCCTTCGGGGAAAGGCTAGACGCGACCTACGACGAGCTGCACCCCAATCCAAACGCGAACCACGATCCCAACGAAACGTTCTCCGCTGGGGACGGCGTGGCGATCCGGGCCGGCGCACGGCTCAACGCCGCGGGTGGACTGGCGATGTTCCTCGGTCACAATGTCGACAATGCAGGCTCGATTACAGCCACCGACGGTCAGGTTGTGCTGGCTGCGGGGCGCGGCGTCTATCTGAACAACAACGCCCCGCGTGGCTTCTACCTGAGCGGGGTTGCTTCTAACGCACTCGATGCCAACAACCGAGGCCTCACCATAGGAGTTAATCGCGGTGGCTCGGTGGTGAACACTGGAAGCATCGAAAGCGATCGGGGCAGTGTCAAAATCACCGGAAAGTCGATCTTGCAGAATGGTTTGGTCACCGCGACCACCTCCGCCTCTGCAAACGGTCTCATCACCATGACCGCGGGCGACGGCGTTTCCACCATGCCGGGCGTCCCCAATCCCGACCCGACGAACTTCACCAATCCCGACAACCAGTCGATCAGCAGCGTGGGGGTGATGGGCGAGCTCACCTTTGCCGATGGGAGCAGGACCCAAATTCTTCCCGATCGAAATGGCGAACAAGCTATCGGATTCAATCAATTCAGACCGTCGGTGGTGTTGCTCTCCGGACGCGACATTACTTTCGGGCGCGATTCAACATTGTACGCTCCGGGGGCCAGCGTCACCTTGGACGCCCAGCGGGGGCCGCCTGTACACGACTGGGTACGAGATCCCGCCGGCAACTTGGTGGAGACTCCGGACAACAGCCGAATCTACCTCAGCCAGGGAGCAACCATCGACGTCTCGGGTCTGCGGAACGTTCAGGTGGCGATGGAGCGCAACACCATCGCCGCGCAACTGCGCGCAAACGAGCTGCGGGACAACCCGATCATGCGCGACAGCTTCCTCCGGGGACAGACGGTGTACTTCGATGCTCGCAAAAACATCATCATTGCGGACGCGTCGGGCTACTACGGCCTGATCCCGCGCGACGTCACCGAGCTGATGACCCAGGGTGGCTCAATCCAGCTCAAGGCGCCTCAGGTCATCACCCGGCCGGGGTCGGTGATTGACCTTTCGGGTGGAAGCGTCGAGTACTCGAGCGGATACGTGAAGAGCACGCGGCTAGTTGATCCATCGGGGCGGCCGGTGTGGATTGAGGACGCAGACCCCACCATTCAATATTTGGGTTTCTACGGCCGGACGACGGTTGACCACGCGCGTTGGGGCGTAATGCAAAGCTACGCCTCGCCCCTGTTTCGCGAAGATCAGGGCCACTACGAGGCAGGGTACATTGAAGGCCGTTCCGCGGGCACATTGACGGTGGGACAGACAAGCGATCTCGACCGCTCCTCGGGAGCCTATGGGTACCGGATTCTCGAGGGAGATATCAAAGCGGACATAGTGGTGGGCCCCAATCAGAGAGGGGCTCCGTCGGGCGCAACCGCCAAGGACGTGACGCAAATTTGGCGTGAACGGCCGCAAGGGGCCACGCTCAATTTCGGTTTTCTGGGGGAGGACCCTGGCAGTCTCCAAGGTCTTCCACCCGTCGGCGGAAACATCACCATTGGCCAGGGACCGCTCCTGCCGGACGATTTCGCCTCCAACAGTCGAGTTGATCCGTCGATGGAGTACAACCACGTGTTGCCAGCGAAGTATTTCGATGGACAGACCTTTAGCGTCGTCAACCTGTACAGCGGCAAGGTGGGCGCGGGCGCAGGTGCCCCTGGTGGAAAGTTAGTCGTCAGCCAAGGGACAACCGTAGACCTAGGAGACTACGGCAAGCTCAGCTTCACCGGGACAAACGCGGACATCGAAGGCACGATCCGCGCCCCAGGCGGCGCGGTGAGCATCCTCACCCCTTGGGTCGCGCCAAGCCCGGACGACCCCAGAGTCCCTCTTTGGTCACAGGTCGATCCTTCCCTCAGACCGCAGATCACCCTCGGCTCCACGGGGGTAATCGACGTGGCTGGGCGCTGGGTCAACGCATTGCTCAACCCCGCCGATCGAACGCAGCTCGATATCCGAGGTGGGTCGGTTAGCCTCGTGACCAGTTACAACTTGACCTTGGCTCCGGGCTCGCTCATCGATGTGTCCGGCGGAGGTCGCCTCTCCTCGGACGGGAGAAAGGTGACCCCTGGCAACGCGGGCTCAATTTTATTGTTCAATGCCCACTCGCTCCGAGGAGCCAGCGGTCTCCCCGAAAACCATGGCTTGTACTTGGGGGGAACCCTTCGGGGATTTGGGCTTCAGAACGGTGGCGCGCTGACGGTCGGTACCGGGGGGTCAGTCGTGATCGCCGACCAGCCGACTCAATTCGGACCGAACAGCTTGGTGCTGTCCCCGGACTTCTTTCGCCAGGGAGGATTTTCAGCGTTCACCGTCACCGGTTCATCGGGAGTGACCGTCTCCGAGAACGCCGTTATTGCCCCATCCGCCCAAAACTTCGTTCTCGCTGACTCAGGCCGCTCGCTGGCTACCGGCGCCACCCTCTTCGGGGCAGCGGATTTAGTCGCGCCGCCAATTGACCTGGCGCAGCCGATGTCGCTGACTTTGAGCGGTCCGCTGGTCGACGCGAACGGAGACCTTGTCAAGATTGGCACCGGCAGGCTCCCCTGGGCTCCGCTGGCTGCAGAGACTCCGGGGGCAGTGACGGTGGCAACAGGCGCCCAGATTCAAATGCTTCCCAGGTCTACGGTGCGGCTGGTCTCCGGCACCAATATCTTCGTCGACGGAACTCTCTCCGCACCCGGTGGTCTGATTCATCTGCGTGGTGGGGTTGGTTCAGTCACGGACGTGCCGAGGGCGGTGCGCCTTGGCGAGCACGCGCGCCTGTTGGCGCCCGGCTACGTGCAGTCCACGCCTGACGCAGACCAGCTGTTTACCCGCCATACCGTCCAAGATGGAGGGAACGTCCGCATCGACTGGTTTGCCTACCCATCACTCTCCGTCGTTACCAACGCGGTTGGCTTCCTAATGACCGACCCGGGGTCGGTCATCGACGTTTCGGGAATTCAAGCAATGGGGAGCCTGCTCCGAGCGGCCCCACCCATGCAGCCTCCCAGCAATCGCTACGTCGAGCAGCTGGTCGACGGATCGGCGGGTTCCATCGCCATCGGGACCGATATTGTCTCGGGACTGGGCGGTACACTGGCGGGCCGTCTGCTTTTGGCTCCCGGTGGTCCGAGCGGCCGTGGAGGAACGCTCGACATTTCTGGCCACGAGCTGGAGATCACCCAGCACGCCCCGGCGGGGCTGCCGCATGTGACGGCGACCTCTCCCATCGACCGCAGCAACCTCACCCTCACCACTTTTGCCGACCTGCTGAATGCCTCGGCAGCCGACGACTTGCTGCTGCGCCCCACCAGCATCACGACTGCAAGTGGCGGCACCCGCGGGCTGCTTTTCACCGGCGATGTCTCGCTCTCCACGCGCCGGTCCATCCAACTCGGAGGGCCTACCATTGCGGTCAACCCCAATTCCCCGGGAACGGTCGCCCTCTCGTCGGAGTACGTGTCTTTTAATCCGCGAAATTCTCCCTCGGAAGCTCCCATCCCGTCGTCTCCGTTTCCCCGCAGCGTTGCGGGCCGACTGCTGGTGCAGGCGGACCTGATTGACATCGGATACGGGGCGGATTTCGGTTGCGGCTCGCCGCAGTGCATGACCGCGGGGCTGGACACGGGATTTGCGGATGTTCACTTGATCTCGCGCGGCGATATTCGGCTCAACACCCAGAGCCTAGCCCCAACGCCCGCCCCTCCACGGCTGAGCGCGGGCGGCACGCTGACGCTCGAGGGGGCGCAGGTCTACGTCACCAGCTCCAAGGCGTCCCGCACCTCGCCCAGTGATCTGGGCTTTCTGGTAACAGCGCGCCAATCGGTGACGATCAAGGGGAATGGGGCGCCCGCGCCAGTCCCCTATTCCTACGGCGAGCGGCTCACCATTCGAGCTCCGGACATCAACCAAGCCGGGATATTGCGTGCTCCCTTGGGCGAGATCCGATTGGAGGGTTTGGACGGCGCACCCGCTCACAGCGTCACATTGGCTCCCGGCAGCTTGACCTCCACTTCACTGGAGGGCCAAGAGGAGATCAGTGGGTACCTAAAAGTTACGCCCGACAATCCCTTCCCCAACCTCGCCCGAAACGGCGGCTTGGACTCGCTGCCCAGCAAAGCGGTCCGGATCAACGCTGCCAATGCGACGGTCAGCGAAGGCGCGACCATCGACGTATCCGGAGGCGGTGATGTCTCCTCATCGCAATTCACGTCTGGCACCGGCGGATCGCGAAACATCCTGCAGGACCCTGGCACTTTCGCCATCGTTCCGTCTTATGGAGGGCCCGTGCCCGGATGGCAAACCACGGACAACGAAGCCTTCTATACTTCCGTCCCGCTTCGAGTGGGCGACCAGATTTACCTGCAAGGCGTGCCCGGGTTGGCTCCCGGTCGATACACGCTGCTGCCGGCGAGCTTTGCTCAGCAAAGCGGCGGCCTTTTGCTCCGAACGGTGGGAAGAAACTACGCGCAGGTCCCTGGCACGACCGTGAGGCCGGATGGCTCAACGCTGGTTGGCGGGTACCGATTGATCGACGGCACGCCCATTCACGACGCTGGCTACAGTCGATTCTTGGTCATGCCGACAAGCGTCTTCGGCAAGTACAGCACCTGGGTCAACTATTCATTCAACGGCTATGTAGCGAGCACGGCGGCCTTCAACGGAGTTTTCGCGCGAAGCGCTCTGGACGCGGGCTCGGTCGTTCTGGGCGCGACCGGCAGCCTCATCCTGAACGGAACCGGTCGTTTCAACGGCGCCGGGTCCGGGCTGGCGGGCAACTTAGACATCTCCTCCCAAAGGATCGCCGTCGTCGGTGGAGGCTCCTCCGCTCCCGAAGGCTACCTTTCCCTTGATGCCGATGCGGTCAGCCGGTTTGGCGCAGGCAGCGTTTTCATCGGAGGAACCCGCTCGCCAGGTGCGGGCGGCACAAACGTCACCGTCAACGCCACCAATGTGATCGTCGATAACAATGCGAACAGCGCGCTCACCGGATCGGAGATCTTGATCGGTGCACAGGACGCGTTGACCATCCGCCCCGGTTCGGTGATTGAGGCCCGAGGGCCGGTGATCGCTGATACGAGTCCGCTGCTCATCTCAGGAAATGGGGCTCTGTTGCGCGCCTCCACCGGTGCTCGCGTCGATGTGAATCGGTCCAGCGCCAGCGGCTCCGCAGGCTTTCTGAACGTCGGCGCGGGCGCCACACTGCGGTCCTCCGGCGCACTGAGCCTGGACGCCAGCAACAGCGTCGTGCTGGACGCAACGGCGACCTTCGACGCGGAGCGCCTCGGGCTGAGCTCCCTGATGGTGAGCATGGGCGATGTGCCCGGAGGTGTCCCCGGAACCGTCCTCACTGGCGCCACCCTGGCCAAGCTGAGCACGGCGAAGGATCTGCTGATCCGTGGGAGACAATCGATTGACCTATACGGGAGCTTCGCTCTCGGGGGCTTCGATGCGGCGAGCGGATTTACCCTGGGCTCACTGACGCTCGACACGCCGCAGCTGAACGGTCACTCGGTCGATGGGCCCTCCATTTCCGCAGGCACGCTGACTCTTCGCAACAGCGGAACGGCCGGCTCGAACAGCTTGCCCCGTGCGGGGAATCTCGCGCTCCATGCAAGCACGCTCATTCTAGGACCGGGTACGATCAGCATTGCAGGCCTTGAAGCGATAAACGTCACCAGCGATACGCTGACCGCGCAGGGAGCTGGCGCCCTAAACTTCGACGGCTCAATGTCGGTGGCCACCAATTTGGTGACCGCCTCCGCCGGCTCCGACTACGCCATTTCGATCGACGGCAACCTCTCGGCGGTGGGCGCGGGTGGCGCAGCGCGGGCCGCGGAGGACTTTGGAGGACGCCTCTCTTTGTCCGGAGCCACCGTTACTCTCGACACCGCAGTGGACCTGCCTGCGGGCGTATTCGAAGCCCATGCCACCGCCGGCAACTTGACGCTGGGAAACTCGGCGAACCTGAAGGCCTTGGGTCGCGCGGTTGACTTCCGCGATACGTTCAAGGTCGCCCCCGGGGGGACGCTGCGGCTGACCGCATCGAGCGATATCACTGCGGCCAGCGGCTCTAGGTTGGACGTCTCAAGCGATAGTCGCGGCGGTGAAGCCGGCTCGATCGAACTTTCCGCCGGCGGAGTGGCTTCCCTGCAGGGGCAGCTCAAGGGAAGCGCGTCCGCCAATTCTTGGGGAGGGCGCTTTTCGCTCACGGCTGGCAGCCTTGCCGACTTTGCCCGTCTCAATTCCAGTTTGGAATTGGGTGGCATGAATCGCAGCCGGGCGATTCACGTTGTGAGCGGAAATCTGACGCTGGAAGCTGATCAATCCCTCACCGCCAAACAGGTGTTGCTGCAATCAGACCTCGGCACGATCTTCGTGGCAGGCACGATCAACGCCTCTGGAAATGCCCCCTCCGCCAGCGGTGGATCGATCCGCCTGCTGGGCGGCAACGGAGTGAGCCTTGCGAGCACGGCTCGCCTCGACGCCCACGCCACTGCTCCGCGTCCAGGAGCGTTCGCCGCGGACAGCGGCTCGGTTGAAATTGCCGCCACCGGCGGACAAGTCGACATCGCTCAAGGCGCAGTCGTTGATGTCTCGGGCGGCAAACAGGGTGGCGGCCTGGTGATGGTTCGCGCCGTCCGCGCCGGGGATGACATCGCCGTTAATCGCCTCAACGGTCAGTTGATTGGCGCTCGAGAGTTGGACCTTGTGGGCATGCGCTCGTACCAGACCGATGGCACGGTCGACCCCGGCTTGTTGACGGAGCTGATCGACGCGGGTGATTGGATGACTCATTCATCCGAGATTCTCAATCGCCTGGGCACACCATCGTTCCAAGTCCAGCCCGGCATCCTGCTCAAAAGCAGCGGCGATCTCGCCATCGACAGCGACATCAATCTATTCAGCGCAAGGTATGGCGGCGCTCCGGGATATCTCGAGCTCGACGCCGCTCAGGACATAAGGATCTACGGCACCTCAAGCTCGAGGGTCTCGATTTCCGATGGCTTCGACGCCACGGGGGCGCTCGCCGCTACTAACTCTTGGAGCTACGTTTTCCAGGCAGGCCGGGACATCATTTTGGGCGATGGCCAAGGCCACAGCGGGATAGTGCGCACCGGTACCGGCAACATCCGGCTTCAGGCCGGGAGAGACTTCATTTTGAAGGACAACTCCTCGGTTCTCTACACTGCCGGTTCGCGCACCGAGACCCCCGGGTTTGTTCCGATCGCCGGCGATTTCCCGACGATGGGCGGCAGCATCAGCCTGACCGCGGGCCGAAACATCACCGCGCCGGTGACCAATGAGTCGACCTCGGGTTGGCTCTTCCGGTACGGGGATACCAACTGGACGGGAGATCCCCGGACCAGCACCGTCGCCCAGCAGACCAGCTGGTCGATCGTGTTTCCCAATTTCAGTCAGGGAGTCGGCTCGCTGGGCGGTGGAAACGTAGAGGTCACCGCCGGTGGCGACATCAACCAGCTCGCGGTCTCTCTGCCCACCACCGGTTACATGACTACTCCCCTGGGCGGCGTGGCGCAGGCAGGCGATGTGCACATTCGGGGGGGCGGAAACCTCACCTTGCGGGCTGGCCATGACGTTCGTGGTGGGCTGTTCATGCTGGGTCAAGGCGCGGCGGATATCAGCGCAGGCGGCAGGCTGACCTATGACCCGACGCTGCTCGTGCCTCAACGCACGCAAGTTGCTCGGAATGAGAATGGCACGCAAACCTATATGCCGCGGACCCTCGCCCCGCTCTTTGGATTGGCGGATGCAACGCTCACCGTCAACACGCGCGCGGGCGCTGAGATTGAAGCCGCCTTCGACCCCATGTTGCAGGGACAGATCTGCCAGAACACCGGTTGCGATGCTCAAGGTGTGGTGAGCGGCTCCGCCTTCTTCGGCATGACCGAACGCACCTCGATGAGCGTGACGGCGGTCAGCGGCAATATCCAGTACAACAACAACCCCTGGGCATCGGTCGACGTAACCCACCTGAGTGCGCGCGAAGCGATCATGTTCCGAACGCCGGGAGGTACGCAGCCTCAGCAGAGGTCCACGGATGTCTTTGTTCGCGCTCCTGGCACCGTGCAGTTCGCCTCACTGCATGGCGATGTGGTGCTGCCGACTAAGGTGAGCAGCAGCGGTGGCTTGACGCTTGCGCCGACCGACAACGGCACGCTCGAGCTGCTTGCCCAAAACGGCATCAACTCGGGCCCGAGCGCGTCTTGGTCGGCAAAGATGTCGGACATCGGATCCGACTATCGCCGTGGGGCAGCGGATCCGTTCGCTGTGGTGGAAGACACCAAAATGATTCAGCGCATCGACCAGCCGACTGCGGCCACGAATTACGATCGCGGCTTCACGCCTACCCACGCCAACGACGCCACCCCGGCTCGGGTTTATTCGATGACGCAGAGCATAGGGACGGCCACCGGAGCCAGCATCGGCATTACCGTTCCCAAGGCACTGAGCGTTTACACGGGCAAGGACTTGGTGCTGGCGAATCTTCAGTCCCAGAACAACCGGCCGAATGATGTGAGCTCGTTCGTGGCCGAGCGCAGCGTGCTTGGCCTGCAGCTTCGAATCAGCGGCGCGGGCGATGCCGTGGTAGAGGCTGGCCGCGACATTGACCTGGGCTTCGGGTCGACGGCACCGAGGGGGATCATCAGCGGGGGCAACGAGATCGATCACACCCAAACCAGCACGGTCGCGAGTGTCCCCAACGTAGCTCTGCCCTCAAACCAAAGCGCGAACATCTACCTGTTTGCGGGTTCGGCCCGGGATACCGACTACAGCGGGTTCACTTCGGTCTATCTCGATCCGGACAACGCCTCGCATCGGGTGCGCACATACTTTCCCGAGCTATCGAGCTATCTGCAGCACCTTGGCTACGCCGGCCTTAGTCAGTCAGAGCAGCTGGCGTTGTACCAGTCCCTCCCGCTTCAAAGCCGCAAGGCCTTTGCCCAGCAGATCCTGTTCACCGAGCTGAAAGAGACGGGGCTGGACGTGACCGACCCCGGCAGCCCGCGCTACCAGAATTACAACCGGGGCTACGACGCGATTCGTCTGTTGTTCCCCAGGGATACTTCGCAACTGACGCGGGACCCGGGCTCCAACATCTTGCTCAACAACCAACGTATCGAGACGCAGGCAGGAAGCGACATCACCATTCTTGCCCCCTACGGTCGTGTGGATATTGGCGGGCCTGCGATCACCGGCGGAGCTGAGTCGGGCGGTGTGGTCACGCGCCTGGGTGGCTCCATTCGAATCCTGGCTGATCAGAACATCGCGCTGTTCGCCTCGCGCGTTTTTACTCTGGCGGGCGGCGATATCATTATGTGGAGCTCGAATGGGGACATCGCCGCCGGAGTGGGGGCAAAGACAAGCGTCTTTCGGCCGCCGCTGTCCTATACCGTGGACAATAACGGGCGAGTCTCGCTCAATGTTTTCGGACTGCAAACCGGCGCCGGGATCGGCGTTCTCGACGCTGGTGTGAACAGCAGCCGCCGTCCGAGGAGCCGGTTGGATCTGATCGCTCCTCGCGGCGAGGTGAACGCAGGCGACGCCGGGATTCGCGTCGTGGGCGACGTCAACATTGCCGCGCTGCGGGTGGTGGGGGTGGAAAACATCCAAGTGACCGGTCGATCGACGGGCGTGCCCAAGGTGACGGCTCCGGACATCGCGTCGCTGACGGAGACGGACAAGGTGCTCGCCGCGGCTGCCCAGCAGGTCGGCCCGGCCGCTCAACCCACGACGAGGCCGGAGGACCTGCCGTCGATCGTGACGGTGGAGGTGGTTGGTTACGAGACTCCAAAAGGGGTGGAGGAGCCGCAGCCGCCTTCGCAGCAAGAGCCGCGGCGTCGGAAGCGTTGAGATGATCCCCCAAACTGTCATTGAGCTGAAAGGAAAGCATCCAGGCGATCCATTGCGCTGTCGCCCCGAGACGAGCAGGGGACCCTTGGCTCGGCGACCTACCAGAGACGACGGAGCAACAGATGCTGATCATCCGGCCACCCTTCAAGGCGAAGGCCGCAACCTTGGCTGCCCTCGCGCAATTTTTGACGCTGGCGGAAGCCCGGACACAAACAGCCGAGCCAAACAGGCCCTCGCCGTCGGCACCAGCAGAGCAGCCGCGCACCTTCGACATCAACGAGTTCCAGATCGAAGGCGCGAGCCAGCTTTCGTCGATCGAGGTGGAGTCGGCGGTATACCCGTTTCTGGGTCCAGGTCGCGTGCTCGAAGATGTCGAGCGCGCGCGTGCAGCTCTGGAGAAGGCTTACGCGGACAAGGGCTACCAGTCGGTGTCGGTGATCATCCCGGCGCAGACGGTTCGCAACGGCGTGGTGGTGCTGAGGGTAAGGGAAGGCGCGGTCGGTCGGCTCCGAGTACGCGGCGCCCGCTGGTTTTCCCCTCGACAAGTGAAGGAGCTGGCGCCATCGGTAGCTGAAGGGAGAGTGCCCAAGTTCGATGAAATCGGGCGGGACATCGTCGTGCTCAACCAGATTCCGGACCGGCGGGTGACCCCCGCGATGCACGTTGGCGTGCGGCCCGGCACCATCGATGTAGACCTGGTGGTGGAGGACACTCTTCCTTTGCACGGCGCACTCGAGATCAACAACAGGCACGGCCGGTACACGACCCCCCTGCGGCTGGTCGGTGCGATTCGATATGACAATCTGTGGCAGCTGGGTCACTCGCTGGCGTTTTCCTACCAGACTGCTCCGCGACGCCCGAGCGATGGAAAGGTCTTCACCGCCTCTTACCTCGCGCGCTTCCCCACTTTGCCCTGGCTGACGTTCAGCGCCAATTACCTGAACCAGAACAGCGACGTCTCCACCGTGGGAGGCATCAACGTGGCCGGGCCCGGAGAGATCGCGGGCGGCCGGTTTAGCTTCACGTTGCCGGGGAGCCCCGGTTTTTTCCACGTCGTTAGCACCGGACTCGACTACAAGCGTTTCGGCCAGCAGCTTCGACTGGAGCAGGACGTGGTGAGTTCCATCCCCATCACCACCTGGCCGGTGTCAACTCTCTACAGCGCAGTCATCACCCGCCCGGACTCGGAGACGCAGCTGAGCCTGAGCCTGATTTTCAACCTGCGCAGCGTCAGCAGCTCCGTCCCCCAATTCGATGAACGACGCTTCAACTCGCTCGGCGATTTCATCTATTACCGCGGCGAGCTGTATCGGACGAACCGTCTCCCCCTCGGTCTGCAGCTCTTCGGAAGGTTGCAGGGCCAGTACTGCGCCGACCCCCTGCCTAGCGGAGATCAGTTCAGCATTGGTGGCGCCGACTCCGTGCGCGGGTACTACGAGTCTGAAGCGGTGGGCGATTTTGGCGCCTCCGGCACGATCGAGCTGCGCAGCCCGTCGCTGGCACCGTTGTTCGGCAACTTCATGAACGAATGGCGCTTCCACGCCTTTTTCGACGGTGGCTGGGTGGGGATCCACTATCCTCTGCCGGAACAACTCGCGCAATTTAAGCTGTGGAGCACTGGTGGCGGAACTCGCCTCAGGCTCTTTGGGCATCTCACCGGCGAGCTCGACGTAGCCATTCCCCTTCGAACAGAAGGGCTTACCCGCCAGTACGACCCGCGGTTCCTTTTCCGCGTGGCGGCCGCATTCTGAGAGGAACGACACCGTGCACACTCTGAAAACGAAGCATGCGGCGGGACCCGGGTATTTCCTGGGCTGTTTCTTCGGCTTGTTGCTGCTTCCGTCGGCAGCCTTCGCCACATGGTGGAACGATGAATGGAAGGGCCGGAAGCAGTTCTCAATCGACACTGGAGCCGCCGGCGTGACCGAGCCGATCGGGCCGGCTGCTGTGCTGGTCCGGCTGCACACTGGCAACTTCAAGCTCGAGTCGCTCAAGGAGGACGGCAGCGATCTGCGGATCATCGCTGCCGACGACAAGACGCCACTCAAATACCACTTGGAAAAATTCGATCCGCTTCTTGGCGAGGCGCTGCTGTGGGTAGGAATCCCGGACTTGAAGCCCGGAGCGCGAACCAATTTCTGGATCTATTACGGAAACCCCAAGGCGACCGCGGCGGAGGATGTCAAGGCCACCTACGACAGCAACACGGCGCTGGTTTACCACTTCGCGGAGAGGGGGCAGCCTCCGAAGGACTCGAGCAACTGGGGCAACCACGCCTTAAGCGCAGGGCAGCCCGCGGAGGGCGCAGCTATCGGGCGGGGCCTGCGGCTCGAGGGCGGTGCTGCCATCACGATCCCCGGTGGACCGTCTTTGGCCTGGGGGGCCGGCGGGCGGATGACTTGGTCTATCTGGTTGAAACCGACCGATGCCGATGCCTCCGGGGTGATTTTCAGCAGGCGAGAGGGCTCTGTCTCTTTGGTGATCGGACTCCAAGGCGGAAAGCCCTTCGTCGAAGCGAGTGGGCCGGCTGGGACAAAGCGATCCGCCGCCGATGCGGCTCTGCCGGCTGGGAGCTGGCATCACTTGGCCGTGGTGGGCGGGGATGCGATCAGCCTTTACCTGGACGGAGCTCGCGTGGCGGGAATTGACTTGGCGCTGCCGGCGCTGGGCAGCAACGCCGTTCTCGGTGGCGACACCACACAGCCTGCCGAGCCGGCAAAGAGAGGGGCGAAGACAGAGGGCCTCTCAATGCCCGGGCTCAAGGGAGAGTTGGATGAGCTGCAGATCGCCAAGGTCGAACGCCCGGCGGGTTTCATTCGCCTATCCGCGATTAGTCAAGGACCGGACTCGGCGAAGCTGATGGTGCCAGGGCAGGAGGAGCAGAGCGGCGGTTGGACGAGCGGGTACTTTGCCATCATTCTTCAATCCGTCACACCGGACGGCTGGGTGGTGATTGGACTTTTGGGAGTAATGGCGGTGATCAGCTGGATGGTGATGGCGAGCAAAGCCTCCTACTTGTCTCGGGTTGAGAAGGCCAATAGCAAGTTCGTGGTCAAGTTTCGGGAGGCGAGCGGAGATCTGGCGCGGTTCGTGGAGCGCGCCCGGGACCCGGCCCGGCTGGAGGATGTGAAAGCCTTCCAAGAATCGCCGCTCTATCGCGTCTTTACTACCGGAGCGCAGGAGATCCAAGCCCGGACCGATGGCACTCAGCCGCTGCATTCCGAGACGATCGAAGCCATCCGGGCGGGCCTCGACGCCAGCGTCTTGCGCGAGAACCAGCGGCTCAACAAGAACATGGTCTTGCTCACCATCGCCATCTCGGGCGGGCCCTTCCTTGGGCTGCTCGGGACGGTAGTCGGCGTAATGATCACCTTCGCCTCGATCGCCGCTGCGGGCGACGTGAACGTCAACGCGATTGCACCCGGCATCGCCGCAGCGCTGGTTGCCACCGTGGCCGGCCTAGGCGTCGCCATCCCAGCCTTGTTTGGGTACAACTGGCTGCTCACCCGCATCAAGAACTCCACTACCACCTTGCAAGTCTTCGTGGACGAGCTGGTCACGAAGATGGCGGAGGCGTACAGCGAGCGCGCAATCACTGAGACTCGCACGCGCCCACCCCGCTTGGCTCCGCTGCAGCCGCCAGCGCGCGTGGCCGATGTTCCGACGCACAAAGAGGCCAGGCCTTTGCGGCCCTCTGCCGAGCCGGCGGTGGAGTGATCAATGGCGGCCTTTCACTCCGAAGAGAAACCCTACGACGACATCAACATCACCCCGATGTTGGATCTCGCCTACGTGTTGCTGGTGATCTTCGTGATCATGACCACCGCTACCGTTCAGGGCATGAAGGTGAATTTGCCTAAAGCCAGCCCAGCCAAGAGCTTGGCCAAGCCCACCACCAAGGCGATCACCGTGACGCAGGACGGTAAGTTGTTCCTCGATACGTTCCCGGTGACGATGCAGGAGCTGGAGCAGCGGCTGATCCAGCAGCGGGCGGTTACGCCCGAATTCCCGGTGGTGGTGCGCGGCGACGGAATGGTGCAGTACCAGAGCGTGGTCGACGTCCTCGATCTTTTAGCTCGTCTAAACATCACCACCGTTGGGCTTGCCACCAAGCCGCTGACGAAGTGACGAGGTCCAACTCATGCGCCCGCGAGTAGAGCGGTTGCTGGAGCTGCTGCGCGAAAATGGCGTTGCGCTGACTGCATCGCTGGTGATCGTCTCGCTTCTCTCGCTCGGCATCCGCTGGGTCCTCACCCACCGCGAGCGACCCGCCCCGCACAAGGTGGTGACGATCACCGGAGTGATCGTCAAGCCGCCGGAACCGCTCAAGCCCACCGCTCCACCACCACCGCCGGTGGTGAAGCCCAGGCAAATGGACGAGCCTCAACGCAATCGGGTGGAGATCAAGTCCACCGATCTCCCGCCCCTCGGTGCGCCGCCGCCCCAGAACGCGCCCGGAGGTGGCCGCCTTTCGCTGGCGGCGGAGGCGACCGGCGAGGGTGACGCCTTTAACTTGGCGGGGAACCCGGGAGGGCGCGGCCTCCTCTCGGGCGGTGGCCTAGGCGATGGAATCGGTGGCGGAATCGGTTCCGGGACGGGGAGCCGCTATGCCTGGTACTACGCCAAGATCGCCTCGGAACTCGAGGAAGCTTTTCGAAAATCGTCGCGACTCAGGACGGCCGAGACCCGGGTGGAGCTGAGGGTTTGGGCAGACAGCTCTGGTCGCATCACCCGAGTGCAGTTGGTGCGCTCCACGGGAAAGCCCGAGCTGGACGAGGCGCTCCAGGCTGTGGTGGGACTGCGACTTCGCGATCCCCCGCCGCCCGACATCCCCATGCCCATGATCGCGCGTTTCACAGCGAGGCGGCCCGGTTGAGACTCAGCTGACCGCTCGGGTGCACGGGAAGACCGAGGAACGCAATGCTCCATCTTAAGAAACATCTCGACACAAGACTATCCGTCCTCTGCCTCGTCGCCCTGTCGGCGGCCGCCAGCGCGCCGACGTGGGGACAGCAGCCTCCGCCCGAAAACGCGCCCCCACCGCCTGCCGAGCCGGTGCCCGAGAACGCACCCCCGCCGCCTGCCGAGCCTGTGCCCGAGGACGTCAAGCGCGTCCCCTACATTCCCGAAGTGGTGAAGGCCGAGCTTCGCAAAGAGGTCAAGGACGAGCTGCTAGAGGAGATGAAGAAGAACAACTGGGCCGCGCCCAGTGCCTTTCCGGAATGGACGAAGCGGATCAAGCTTCAGGGGGATGCGCGCGTCCGGTACGAGGTCGACAATTTTGGAAACGGCAACGCGGTCGATTACTACCCCGACTTCAACGCGATCAACACCGGCAGTCCTTTCGACATCCTTTTTCGAGATCCCTCCAGCGAGCACTGGTTGAACACTACGCAACGCCGAGCCCGAGCCCGCCTGCGAGCGAGACTCGACGTGGAAGCGAACGTCGGGCAGGGATTCTTCAGCGAGATTCGCATCGTCACCGGTGACGGGCCGACCCCCGTCTCCACGAATCAAACGATCGGCGCTTCGGGCGGCCTCTTCAGCAAGTACCAGATTTGGGTCGACCGCGTGAACATCCGCTACCAACCGTTCGGCGGCCCGAAAGGGGAGCTGATGTTTATGCTCGGTCGCTTCGAGAATCCGTTCTTCAGAACGGATCTGTCCTGGGATGACAATGTGAACTTCGACGGCTTGGCGGCGCGAGGCAGCTTGCCGCTGGGCGAGCATTGGCGCCCGTTTCTCACCGGGGGCGCATTCCCGATCTTCAACACCCTCTTCGACTTCGCCACGGAGCGGCCGGATAAGTTCAAAAGCCGTGACAAGTGGCTGTACGCGGCGCAGGCCGGCACCGAGTGGAAGCCAAACCCGCGCGTGGGGCTTAGCCTTGGGGTCGCCTTCTATTTCTTCGATAGGGTGCAAGGCGTCACCTCGAGCGAGTGCGACACCCATATCAAGAGCGTTACCTGCGATACCGATCATTCGCGCCCGTCCTTTGCCCAGAAGGGCAATACTTACCGGCCGCTGCGGACTCCTTCGATCGCAGCGCTGGATGCCGAGCTAAACAGCGGCGCCTCGGAGTACCAATACTTCGGGCTTTCGAGCGGATTTCGGGACCTCGTTTACACGGCGCGACTCGAGTGGTTGGCCGTACCGGGGCTGATGCTGGCCTTGGAGGGCGAGTTCATCCACAACGTAGCGTTCCAGCCCAGCAACGTCGCGGCAGAAGCCGTAAACAACTTTAAGCCATGCAACCCAACCGATTTGGACTGCCTGGCCAATCCTCCTTACGGCGGCGGCAACAAGGGTTACCTGGCCCGGTTGACCGTCGGATCTCCCACCCTGAGCCACCGTTGGGATTCCCTGAGCCGCCGTTGGGATTGGAGCGTCGCCGTCTCATATCGCTACATGCAATCGGACGCGATGCTCGACGCCTTTGCCAACTCAGAGTTCGCCCTCGGCGGCACGAACAACAAGGGATTCATAGCAGCGGCGACGTTGGCATTGGCGGACAACGTGCTCTTCACCGCCAGATGGCTCAGCTCCGACGTGATCGTGGGCCCGCAGTACAGCACCGACGTACTCCACTTGGATATGAACGTGAGGTTCTAAGATATGAAAGCGGGCCTCTGCTTCACCCCCTTTCTCGCCGTAGCAGTGCTCGCCCCAGCGAGGGCGAGAGGTGAGTCCCCAACCGAGGCCCGCCTGCGCGACGCGCTAAGAACGGTCACTGCTCAGCTGCGCGCGTTGGAGGACGAGCGAACGCGCTGGCAGGCCACCGATGCCGCCCAAAAGAAAGAGATCGAGTCGCTCAAGGCTGACCTCGCGGAACAAGGCCACAAGCTGCGCGCGCGAAGCGCATCGTCGGAGCTCAAGCGCCAACTGGCCGAAGAGACTGAGGCGAACCATAAGCTCAACGAAAGACTGACGCAGTGCCAGACCGCAGCGCGCGAGACCGAAGAGGCTAACCGTTCCAAGGAAGCCGAGCGGGAGCAACGGGCGGCGCAACAGGCTGCTCAGGTGAATCTGGCTGTCAACCGAGCCAACGCCTGCGAGCAAAAGAACTCGCAATTGTACGCGCTGAGCCACGAGCTTTTGGAGCGGTGCGAAAAATTGGGTTTTGGCGAAGCGCTCCTAGAGCCATTCACCGGTCTGAGGCGTGTAAAGTTAGAAAATCTGTATCAGGAATTTGAAGACAAACTGGTGGAGCAGAAGGTACAGCCTTGATTACATCGCTGCAGCTGATCGACGGCGCTCGCTCAGGCGCAAAGCAATTCAAAATCAATCAGCGGCGTGTTAGTCATTGCGAATCAAAGATCTACAATTGCCGGCGTGATGGTAGTCCGATGCATCGCAAAACAGCCTTGACGCGGTGGAGGGCGCTCCACAGTTTGCGGGCAGCGGCGCCGAGCTCAAATTGATCGCCGAGCAACCGGTGGCCGCTTCGCGGGAGGAGGAGTCCCCTTTTCGGGGGGCAACTTCTTGATTCGGTAACCAACTCCCCGCACGGTCTCGAGGTAGTCCCCAGCGTTTCCTAGTTTCTGCCTCAGCCGGTTGATGTGAGTGTCAATCGTTCGGGTCTCCAGCGATCCCTGTAACTTCCAGACCTCCTCGAGCAACTGCTTGCGCGACTGCACCTGGCCGAGCCGTGCCAGAAGATAGTGAAGGAGGCGGAACTCGAGGACGGTGAGCGGCACTTCCGTTCCGTCCACGGTGCAACGGTGCTCCGAGACGTCTACATCGAGAACGCCAAATCGGATGTTGGGCGCCTCGAATCCGCTGAGTCCGGCGCGCCGGAGGATTGCTTTGACCCTGAGGACCAGCTCGAGCACACTAAACGGCTTGACGATGTAATCCTCCGCGCCAGACTGAAAACCCGCTAGGCGATCCGATTCCTCCTTCTTGGCGGTCAGCATCACCACCGGAACCGATGGAGCCCGCTTCTTCATCGCTCGGCATACTTCCACCCCGGAGATGTCGGGCAGCATCAAGTCCAAAATCACCAGGTGCGGCGGATTCCTGGATGCCAGATCCAGGGCCTGCTCCCCCGTCTCGGCGATGTCCACCTCGAAGTTCGCCTGCCTCAGATTGAAAGCAACCAGAGCGGCAAGGTCCGGTTCGTCCTCAACGACGAGGATGTGTGCCATGGGGTCGCGCTTACCATCGCAAAAAGGCGCGAGCGTGACAGGGAGGTAACATCTGGGTAAACGCTCGCGCGTCGGCAACTGCGCAGATGGCAATGACTAACATCAATGCACCGAAGCAGCGCTGCAGTTCCGAAAGCCGCATTGCCGAGCGGTCTCTTTTCGCAAAACGCCGCCGGACTGCTCGCCCATCTCTTACGCGTTCACTCCAGTGCGTAAGGGGGAGCGACCGGGATTGGGCGCCGCCACGGCCTGCGCGCAGCCGTGGACACATCGATCCAAGTCGGCGCGCCGAGGAGTCGGCCGTCGGCATGACGGAACACCCGATACCCGCACAATTCGGTGGAGCTTCCGGCGTTGTACACGTGGAGCGGCCGCGGCCCGGGAGAGAAGCAAGCCTGGCGTGGAATGTGGCGGTGCCCGTGCAGGACAAGATCGCACAGTCCAACCGACCGATTGAGCAGTTGATGCCCCAGAGACAGCTCGTGGGCGAATGGCCAGCGCATACTCGTCGCAAACCACTCGACGAAGGTTTCGACTGGGAGCGGCAGTACGTGATGATGAATCAGAATCACGCAAAGTGCCCCTACCGGCGCGCCGTGTAATAACACCTGGATCTCGTCGATCAACGACTGGTTCAGCTCGCCGTGTCCGGCGACAAAGGAACGATTGTGGGGCCCGGTCGAGTCGACCTTCATCAAATACAACCCGTCTCGATGTTCCGCTTCGGCGCGGTTGGCCATCAGCGAGCGCCCCGCAGCGTCTCGGAGGCGATCGTGATTGCCCGGGATGACCGACAGCCTTCCGCGGCTCACCAGCGGGTGAAAGATTTCGAAGAAGCGCTGCATTTCGCAGGCCCGCCCTCCGTGGGTGACATCGCCGGTCACCACTACGTGATCGACGTCCGTGGCAACGAGCGCGTCGCAGATGGTTGCCGCTACGCGTTCGCTTCTGGATGACAACCCGATGTGGAGATCCGACAGATGCGCCAACGTCCTCGTGGGCATTGAGAGCATTCTATCAGCGGCGCGCTACAATTCTTGTCGCCGGCGCGTCAACGCGCGGTGACTTTTTTGGAAATCTTTCAGTCGACCGCAGCTGAGATTGGGTCGGTCACACCGAGCGCGGTGCCACTGCAGTCGGAGAAGGTCGCACACGCTTTACCGAGCTGACCACCACGGATTGCGTCGCGCGATCGAGCTCGTACAGAACGCAGAAACCTTGCAGCTCAAAACGCAACAAGCCTGTCTCAGCATCTCGCTGGCGAGCCCACACCGGATCGGTCGGCGCCGATTCACCCGCCTGCTCTGCCATTTGCTGCAGATGCCTTTCGAGCTGCAGCGCGACGTCAAGCGGCAAGCGCTCAAGCTCGTTCTCTTCCGCCTTGGCGATTCTCAGTCGGTACTTCACGGAACGCGTCGCCTCGCTCACCCTTAAAATTCGGCGAGCTCTTCCACTTTGATCCATTCATCACGCTCTTCAGCAGCGAGCTGCTCGAAGCACACCGGGCAGAGAAATTCGTTGACGGTCAAGCTGCTCGCGGCGTTCAATCTGAGCCCGCGTCTGAAACCCTGGTGCCAATCCGAGGGCGACATTGCCTCGCGACAAGACCGGCACCGCACAAAACGCGAGTCGTCGAAGCGTCGCTCAGGTCTGAGTTGAAGCACCTTCCCCATGGGACGAGGGTAGGACGCGTGTGTGACATCCCGATGGCGATTGGGAAAAAAGCTGGTCAATACAACCTGCGCAACAACTCGGTGGCTGGTACTCACATCCGCGCAGCCAAGCGCGGCGCGTCCGGTGCCGCCGCGGGGAGGATCACCGTGAATGTGGACCCAATGCCTGGTCGGCTTTCAACCCTCACCTCCCCTTTCATCCCCGCTACCAAGTGCTTCACGATTGCCAGACCCAGGCCGGTGCCGCCCATCTCTCGACTTCGCCCCTTGTCGACTCGATAGAACCGCTCGAACAGCCTGGGAAGGTACTTCGCTTCGATGCCAATCCCGCTGTCGCGCACCTCGATCTCGCAGCGACCATCCCGCGCCCGTCCAGAGATGCTCACTTCGCCGCCGGAAGACATGTACTTCACCGCGTTGTCGAGCAGATTGAGCAGCACCTGCTCCACCGCGCGTTCATCGGCGAGGGCGGTAAGCTCCGCAGGGATCCGCATCTCCAGGCGGATTCCCTTTGACTGAGCCCGGGGTCGCACGGCGTCGGCAGCACGATTTGCCACTTCCTGCAACGAAACCGGCTGCTCCGCGAGCTTGAGCTCCTTGCCTTCCAAGCGGGACAGCTCCAGCAGGTCTTCCACCAGCCGCGAGAGGCGTTCCGATTGTCGGAAGATGATCTCCACCATCGTCGCCGCCACGCCCGGATCGCTCAGGGCTCCGGCTCGAAGGGTCTCGGCGTAACCGCGAATGGCGGTGATCGGCGTGCGCAGCTCGTGAGAAACGTTGGCCACGAAATCGGTGCGGATTCTCTCCAACCGACGTATCTCGCTTACGTCGACGAACACCAGCAGCAGCCCACCCGTGTCGGCGATGCGGACGGCCTGGAGCAGCAAAAAAGTGGGTTGCGGCGCGACCAGCTCAAGCTCGATCGGGGCTGGCTCTGGCGATCGTTTGCACTGATCCAAAAGGGCAGCGAAGTCCGGGTGGCGGATCACCTCCAGCGGATATTTCCCGACCACGTCCGAGCCGAGGAGAAGCATTTTGCGCAGAGCGGGGTTGACCATCGCAATCCGGCCCGAGCCATCGAGCACCAACAGGCCCTCGTGCATCGACCGGACGATCCCGCCGAGAAGATCGCGCTCGTTTTGCAGCGCTCCGATCGCGGCGGACAGGTTGACGGCGAGCAGGTCGAGCGCCCGCGCCAGCTCCGCCAGCTCGTCGCTTCCCGCGACGCGAGTGCGCACCAGAAGATCGCCGCCCGCCATCTTTGACGCCGACTCGGTGAGCGCTCGAACCACCGCCGAAACGCGGTCCGCGGCCAAAAACGACACCCCGGCAGCAAAGAGCGCCGCGAAAAGCAAGCTGGACAGCAGCGCTCGATGAAGGTTGGCGAGCGCGTCCTCGACTGCCGCGAGCGGCTGCGCGGCTCGGACCGTTCCCACGATCTTTCCCTCCCGCCGAAATGGCAGAGCGACGTAGACCATCCTTTGCGAAAGTGTCGCACTGTACCGAACGCTCGTTCCCTGACCTTGTTCAAGCGCCCCTACGACTTCCGGAAGGGTCGAGTAATTCTCCAGCGAAGGCAGCTCGTCCTTCGGCACCTGCGAATCGGCGATCACCGTCCCTTCGCGCCGGCTGAGGGTAACTCGAGCGCGGGACTGCTTTCCGACCTCGTCCACCACGGCGCGCCAAGCCGCTGGCTCGTCGCCTTGAACGGATTGGCGCTCCAAGCGATCGCGGATCAGCTCCAGGCGAGCCAGAAGATCTTCGCGGAGCTGGTCGGTGAGCTGACGTTCCATCAGCCGCGAAACGTAGAGATTCGTTCCGGCTACCGAAATGACGATCAGGGAGAAAAGGACGAGAAAAAGCTTCGCCCTGAGACCCATCTTCACCGTTTATCCTCGGTCTTACCTTCCACGAACCGATACCCGATCCCTCGGATGGTCTCGATGTGGTCGCCGGAGGGACCGAGCTTCTGCCGAAGCCGTTTGATGTGCGTGTCGACAGTGCGCGTTTCGATTTCGGCGTCGATCCCCCAGACGTCGGACAGCAACGTCTCGCGCGTCTGTATCCGGCCCGGCCTTTCAAGCAGCGTCCTCAGGAGCCGGAATTCGAGCGGCGTAAGAACGATCGAAGCGCCGTCGGCGGTCACTTCGTGCCTTGACGGGTCGACTCGAATTCCCCCGCCGCTCAGAATGACATCGGTGCTCGCGTCCTCGACCATGCGGCGAAGCACCGCCTCCACCCTGAGCAGCAGCTCGCGGACCGAGAACGGTTTGACCACGTAGTCGTCGGCTCCGAGCTCGAATCCCTGAACGCGGTCCGATTCAGCACCTTTCGCGGTCACCATGATCACCGCGGTGCGGCGCTGTTGCGACGAGGACCTGATCGCTCGAATGACTTCCAATCCCGAAATGTCCGGCAGCATCAGATCGAGCAGCACCAGGTTTGGCTTGAAAGTCCCCAGCTGAGCGATAGCGCTCGCTCCGGTGCGCGCCACTTCCGCCTCATGGCTGGCTTGCTTCAAGTTGTAGAGCAGCAAGCCCCCCAGGTCCTGCTCATCTTCGACAATTAGTATTCGCGCCATCGCGGTTCCGCGGGTAATGCAGTTTGTCTCGCATTTCCCATCGAGTGACAAGTTCGGCATCTTCCGCGCATTTTCCGCTCCATTGACCTAAGCTTTGCTCGTGCCTCTTGACGCCTTTCAGCTGGCTCGAAGGCAGCTGGAGATCGATCGCGATCGGATGCGCGGATTTCCATGGCTCATGCCTCACAAGGTCGAGCTGATGCGAGCGTCCGCGGTCGGCTTCCTGCGCGGCTCGGCTCCGCTGTTCTATGAAATTCTGGGATCGGAGCCAGATCTCACCGACGGTCCCGTCGGAACTGGATGGATTACAGGGGATCTCCACCTGGAGAACTTTGGGGCCTACCGACACGACAGTCTGGAAGGTCAAGAGCTCGCGAAGGTCGTCTTCAATTTGAACGACTTCGACGAAGCGGTGATCGGCCCATGGCGATTCGACATGCTGCGCTTGGTGACCAGCTTCGTGCTCGCGGCTCGCGGCCTCGGACCCTCCGGCCCGCAGATCATCGAGTCCGCCGAAGCGATGATCGACTCGTACGTCGCCACGGCGATGGGGAGGACGAAGATTCGAGAACCTCCCCAACCGGTCAGAAGGCTGATGGAGAAGGTCCGAGATCGCTCTCGGAAGGAGCTTCTCGATCAGCGCACCGAGCTGGTGGGCGGCAAGCGTCGTTTTATCCGCGGAAAGCGATTTCGTTCCCTCGGTCGGGAGCTCGCTCGGAAGGCCCGAGACGCGTTCAACGAGTACGCCAAGCAATTCACGGATCTGCGGACGAGGCTGCCCCACGCTCTGGAAATCGTCGACCTCGCGTTCCGCATCGCGGGGACGGGGAGCCTCGGCCAGTTGCGCGTGGCAGTTCTGGTCAAAGGCAAAGGTGGTCCGAATGGGGGATGGATGTTCGACATGAAGGAGGAGCGCGCTCCAGCTCCGTCGCTCCTTGTCGACCCGAGGCCGATCGATCCCGCCGAGCGCGTGGTACGCGCGATTCGAGCTTGCCTGGACGTTCCTCTGCAAAAGATTGGGACCACGCACCTGGATGGCAAATCAATGTTCGTTCGCCGGCTCACGCCGCAGGAAGACCGCGTCAACACGCGAGGAATGGATTTCGGCGCTCTGGCTGAGCTTGCCGCTTATTTTGCGGCGCTCACCGGAGCCGCGCACCGTCGCGGTTCCACGCATCCACCGCAACCGCGATGGGGCCGAGCCGAAAGCGGACGAGTGCTCGACTCCGCCCTGGTCGTGGCCGGGATTCACGAGTCGGCGTACAGCGCGTATTGTTGTCTCACGCAAGCAGCACCTCGCAGCCCCGGGCCAAACGCCGGCGCCCCCTTCGGACGCCGCTGAGCGGGCAGTCGACCTTCGTCTTCTCGGCCACTCGGCGGCCGCCCGACTGCCCCCTGCCTCCCCTTCGCAGGATCGGTGCATAGCCTGCAGAGGTCGGCAATTGTCCGAACGGAGTGATTCAAATGCGAATGAGCGTGTTTGGGGTACTTTGGACGCTTGCGAGCCAGGCCGGAAGCGACCCTGCCCAGTTTGGCCGCTCCGACGATCGTCCGGCGGCGACTTTGGACACGCATCACGATCTGGCTAAGAACGAAGTGACCGGCAAAGTGGTGAAAGCCGATCCCAACGCAGTCTGGATCGATCACATGGGCGCGGTGATCGTCTTGAAGCTCGACCCGAACACGCGTTTCGAGAGCGCCGACGTCACCCGTGCCAAAGACCTCAAGGAGGGCCAGGAGATCCGCGCCAGCTTCACGGTTCACAACAAGACTACCAACGTTGCTGATTCGATCTCGCTCGAGGGCTCCGGTGCGCGACCCAACCCGTCGGGCTTGGACGCCCACCGAACTGCGACCAGCCCCCAGAAACCCGTCACGCTGCCGGAGGATAAGAGCACCGATCCCGGAGCGCACCCGAACGACGCGAAGTAATTGTCGGCCGTCACAGAGGAGAGGGCTCCGCATCCCCTCGAACCCTTTGTCCCTCGAAACGTGAGCCTCGCCTAATTCACTGACGATAATCGCTGCCTTCGTCGATCAACTTGACCGCGATGCTAGCGTGAGGGCCCTGCTTTGCCGCGAGGCAGCAGTTCTTGCTGCATCCGCATTCGGTGAGAGCTAATTAACGGCATCGCAGGCGAGGAGCCGAATGGCAGCGATCGTTTCTTTAAGCGATGTGATTAAGACTTATCGATTGGGAACCGTGGAGGTCCCTGCGCTTCGAGGTGTTTCGCTCGACGTGCACGCCGGCGACTTCATCTCCATCGCCGGCCCATCTGGAAGCGGAAAGACCACCCTGCTCAATCTGATCGGCTGCGTGGATACCGCGACCTCAGGCACGGTGCTGGTCGATGGCAACGACACCCGGCACCTTTCCGACCGCAAGCTGACGGACCTCCGCCTCAACACGCTCGGATTCATCTTCCAGAGCTTCAACCTGGTTTCCGTCCTCAGCGTGTTCCAAAATGTGGAATTTCCGCTGCTGCTGCAGCGAAGGCTCTCCAAGAGCGAACGAAGAGATCGGGTGATGTCGCTTCTCGAGCAGGTGGGGCTTGCGTCGCACGTTGATCACCGCCCCAACGAGCTGTCCGGAGGTCAGCGTCAACGAGTTGCGGTGGCGCGCGCGCTGGTCACACAGCCGCAGATCGTCCTTGCGGACGAGCCGACCGCGAACCTCGACTCGGTGACGGGAAACAACATCATCGATTTGATGAAGGAGCTGAACGAGAAGAACGGCACAACCTTCATCTTCTCGACCCACGACGCGAAGGTGATGTCGCACGCCAACGTGGTGATCAAGTTGGCGGACGGAAAAATCGTCGATGGGGTCGCCCCCGGAAGCGTTCCACTCAAGTCGGTTGCAGAGGTCCACTAAATGGGTGGGCACCTTCGCATCCTGATCCGGATTGCGCTGCGCAATCTCTTCGCCACGAAGCTGAACCTGATCATCGGAGGCATCATCCTGGTCGGGACGCTCCTGGTGGTGGTCGGCGGAGCGCTGCTCGACAGCATGGACCAGTCGATGAGCCGCAGCATCATCGGCAGCGTGGCGGGGAACATCCAAGTCTACTCGGCCAAATCGAAGGACGAGCTGGCCCTGTATGGCGCGATGGGCTCGGAGGCGGACCTTGCAGCGATCGACGATTTCTCGAAGTTGAAGGCGGCGCTGGAGATGGTCCCGAACGTGAAGACCGTGGTGCCGATGGGCATCAATGCAGCCCTGATCACCTCCGGCAACACGGTGGACATCGCTTTGGAAAAGATGAGGGACCTGGTTCGACAGAAGCTCGAGGGCAGAGCCAGCCCCGACCTGGAGGCGAGGTATCAAAGCCAAAAGGAATACATCCGCCAAATTCTCCGTGTGCTGCAGAGCGACCTGAAGAAGCGAGAGGTCTTGGTCACCGCCAAAGCGATCGAGCCCGAGAATCTCGCCGCGCTCGACCGCGCAGCCTCCAACGCGTTCTGGAACGGTTTCGATCGCGATCCGTTGAACAGCCTCGAGTTTTTGGAGAACAAGATCGCGCCGCAGTCATCCGACGCGGACCTGATTTACCTGCGCTACATGGGGACGGATCTGGATGAGTTCCAGAAATCCTTTGACCGGATTGAAATCGTCGATGGTCGGGCGGTCCCTTCTGGCCACCGTGGATTTCTTTTCGCGAAATTCTTCTACGAGAACCAATTGAAGCTGAAGGCGGCTCGCCGGCTCGACAGAATCAAGAAGACCGTCGTCGACCAAGGCAAGCTGATCGTGACCTCGACTGGAAGGGGCGGACAACCTTCCGAGGCCGAGCACCTGCTCAAACAGAATCAGGCGCAGACGCAGGAGATCATCCTCCAGCTCGACAAAATCAAGAGCGAGCAGGCAATCGAACGGCTCCAGCGCGAGCTGGGATCCACCGAAAAGGATCTCGATACTCTGCTCAAACATTTCTTTGACATGAACGACCAGAACTTCACGCGTCGTTTCAACTTCTTCTACGAGCAGCTCGCCCCTTTGCTCGAGCTGTATCGCATTCGCGTAGGCGACGTGCTGACGATCAAAGCATTCACTCGCAGCGGCTACGTGCAATCCGTCAACGTACCGGTCTACGGCACATTTCAGTTCAAAGGGATGGAGGACGCGGCGCTGGCCGGAAGCCTCAACCTGATGGATCTCGTCTCCTTCCGAGATCTCTTTGGCTACCTGTCTGCGGACAAGATCGAGGAGGTCAACAACCTGAAAAAGCTCGCCGGAGCGGAAGCGATCGACCGTTCCCGCGCCGAGGAGGAGCTGTTTGGAACCGCGAGAAAAGTGGTGGCGGAAGCGACGCCGGGATTGATCGACGAGGGAAAAGAGTCCAACGCCAGTCTGCGCGCGTTACGGAGGGAGGAGCTGCTGCGCCGGGTTTATTCGAAGGACGAGATGGACAACGGCGTGATGCTGAACGCGGCGGTCATCCTCAAGGATCCGGCAAAGATCAAGCAGACGATGAAAGAGATCGAATCGCTCTCCGAGCGAGAGAAGTTCAATCTCAAGGTCGTTTCGTGGCAGACCGCGGCGGGCTTGATTGGTCAGTTCGTAAGCCTGGCAAAGCTGGCGCTGTACATCGCGGTGTTCATCATTTTTATCGTGGCGCTGGTGATCATCAACAACGCGATGATGATGGCGACGATGCAGCGGGTGCACGAGATTGGAACGATGCGCGCGATCGGCGCCCAGAGGAGCTTCGTGCTCGGGTTGGTGTTGACCGAGATCATAGTGCTCGGTCTGGTTTTCGGCGCGACCGGGGCAGCGATCGGAACCGGGGTGGTGAAGTGGCTGGGGCGCGTTGGCATCGCCGCTCCGAACGACTGGTTCTATTTTTTCTTCTCCGGCCCGCGACTGCATCCTTGGCTGACGGCAGCCAACTTGATCGCCGCCTTCGTCATCGTCTTGCTCGTCAGCGCCATTTCCACCCTCTATCCCGCTTTTCTTGCGACGCGCGTGGCGCCGGTCCGCGCGATGCAAGCGGAGGAATGACGTGCTGCAGCTTCTGCTCATTGCCGCGCGCAACCTCGTCCAGCACCGCCGCCGCACCTTGCTGCTCGGCGGAGCGATCGGCGCCGTCACCGCTCTGCTGGTCATCCTGATCGAGCTGTCCACTGGGCTTCGCGCCACCATTCTCCGGTCGGCTACGACGCTGATGACCGGACATGTCAACGTGGCGGGGTTCTACAAGGTTACCCCCGGACAGAGCGCTCCGGTCGTCACTCAGTACGAGAAGGTGCTTGCGACCGTCCGTCAAACTGTGCCGGAGATAGATTACATCGTGGAGCGCGGCCGGGGTTGGGCGAAGGTGATCAGCGACACCGGCTCCGTTCAAGTAGGGCTCGGCGGAGTGGACATCGAGCACGAGCCAGGCTTGCACAAGGTGCTTCGGATCGTTCAGGGAAATCTCGACGAGCTGGCCCAGCCAAACACCATCCTCATATTCGAGGATCAGGCCAAGAAGTTGGACGTCAAGGTTGGTGATACGCTCACGATCTCGGCGCCCACCCCGCGCGGGACGAATAACACCCTCGATTTGAGGGTGGTGGCAATTGCCAAGGACCTCGGGTTACTGAGCGCGTTCAACGTCTTCATGCCCGCCACTTCGCTCAGGGCTTTATACCAGTTCCGCGAAGACAGCACCGGTGCGCTGATGGTCTACCTCAAAAACATCCGACTTGTGCCGGCAGTGCACACGCGACTGCGCAACGCGCTGCAGAAGGCCGGCTACACGATGATGGACGAGGACCCAAAGCCTTTCTGGCAGAAGTTCGAATCGGTGAACCGGGAAGACTGGACGGGCCAGCGGTTGGACATCACCAACTGGGACGACGAGGTCTCATTCGTGATGTACACCGTCACCGCACTCGATGTGCTCACCGGCGCGCTCACTTTCATCCTTCTGGTGATCATCGCAGTCGGGGTGATGAACACGATGTGGATTGCGATCCGCGAACGGACGCGCGAGATCGGCACCTTGCGAGCGATTGGAATGCAGCGCGCCAGAGTGCTCTGGATGTTCGTGACCGAGGCTTTCGTGCTCGGTCTTTCCGCGACCGTCTCTGGCGCGGTGCTCGGGATGCTCATCTGCGCTCTGCTCAATGCGGCTCATATCTCGGTGCCGATCGGCGTTCAGCTGTTCCTGATGAACGACAGGCTGACCCTGCTCGCGGATCCAGTGAAGATCTTCCTTTCAGTGCTCTTCATCACCTTCTGCACCAGCGCGATCTCTCTGATTCCCTCGCTCCTCGCCGCTCGGATGAAGCCGATCACGGCGATGCACTACATCGGCTGATCACCCATGCGCCACGCTGCTCATTTAATGACCTTCGTTGCCTTGGCCTTGCTCCTGGCGGGTTCGCCAGCGAACGCAGCGATGAACCAGGAGCAGATGGTTCAGCTGCTTCGAACCCTGGACGATCGGCAGCAGAACAACGGCGATTACAAGTCGCTGGTCTATTTGGAGCAGAAGGAAAAGGACAAGACCGATGTGGTCCGCGAAGCGATCGTCTACCGCCGGAGCGCGGATCAGAAGCTGATGATTCTGTTCAGCAAACCGAAGAGCGAGCAAGGGAAGGGCTATCTGCGCCTGGAAAAGAACCTCTGGTCGTACGATCCGAACGTGGGCAAGTGGGAGCGGCGCACCGAGCGAGAGCGCATCGCCGGCACCGACTCGCGGCGTGCGGACTTCGACGAGTCCAGGCTGGCGGAGGAATACGACCCCAGCGATGAAGGAGAGGACAAGCTCGGCGCGTACAGCGTTCACAAAGTCTCGCTGAAGGTCAAAGACGGCGTGGACGTCGCTTTTCCGATCGTCAAGCTTTGGGTGGACAATGAAACGTCGAACATCCTCAAGCGACAGGAGTTCGCGCTCAGCGGCCGCCTGATGCGCACGCTCTACTATCCGCGCTGGCAGAAGCTCTACAGCGAATCGAAAAAGGGAGATTTCTGGTACCCGCCCGAGATCCGGATCTACGACGAGGTGGAAAAAGCCAACTCCACCATCGTGTTGATCAAGACCGTGGACCTGCACTCGCTCGAGACCAACATCTTCACCAAGGCGTGGTTCGAGAGCAAAAGTCGATGACCGCGCGAGACTGCGGGCTCGCCATCTGCGCATCGATCTCACTTGCCGCCTCGGTTGCAGCGGCGCAGGAGCGCCCGCGAGAGGATGAGCTCTTCGGAGGGGTGCCGGACGCCGGCGCTCGGGCACCTGCCAGCGGCTCCGGCACGGAATCGACGAGCGCACGCCCCGATGAATCGGAGCTGTTCGGCAAGCCATCGCCCGACGCCGGGACGCCTCCAACGGAAGCCAAGCCAACCGCCTCGCCCACGCCGGCCAAAGAAAAACCCGCCGCGGAAACCCAAGACGACCGAGGCCTGGCGAGCGCAGCGAGCAAAGACCTATTCGCCACCGAGCCAGGCCGCGACAACCCTCTTCAAATCGGCGGCCAGATTTATCTTCGCGCACTCGCTCAGGCCGCGGAGAATGTCTCCGCCGCTAACACCCGCTTTCTCTTGCCGGCAATCGTCGATGGGTTTTTCGATGCCCGGCCCAGCGAACGGGTGCGCGGGATGATTCTTGCGCGGCTCACCTATGATCCAACCATCAATTCCAGCACCGACAACAACGCGATCAATTCCAGCGCCGAGAACAACGCGCTGGGCGTGGCCACCACCAGCAATCCAGCGGTGCTGCTCGACCAGCTGTGGGTGAACTTCGACATCCTTCGGACCGTTTTTGTCACCGCCGGGAAGCAACACGTCAAATGGGGCGTCTCTCGATTCTGGAACCCGACGGATTTTCTGAGCCCGCAGCGGCGCAATCCTCTCAACGTTTTCGACGCGAGGCTCGGCGCGTCGATGCTCAAGCTCCACCTGCCGTCGGAGCATGGGTGGAACCTGTACGCGATCGGCCTGTTCGACAATGCCGGTCCGGCGAGCACGCTCGGTCAAATCGGCGGGGCCTTCCGAGGCGAGATCGCAATTGGCCGCGGCGAAATTGGAGCCGAGGCCGTCTTCCAAAAGGGCCGAAGGCCGCGCTTCGGTCTGGATGCGTCCACCGCGATTGGCGCCTTCGATGTTTATCTGGAGGTCGCTTTGCAGAAGGGCAGCGACTTGGTGTTTTTCCGGCCCGCGTCTCAGCCGAATCCTCTGCTAGGCCTGGCCGGTCAATTCGAAAGCTATGGGCCGACCGATGTCTTGGTAGGAGCAAGCGGCGGCATCAACCGAACGATCGTGTTTGGCGAGAACAACGATCTGATTCTGGGGGCGGAGTACTTCTACAACTCATCCGGCTACGACAGCGCGTCCATTTATCCCTGGCTCATTTTACAGGGGGCATTTCAACCCTTCTACGTGGGCAAGCACTACGGCGCGATCTACGCAACCTTCACCAGCCCGACGCTTTTGGGCGAAAACACGTCCCTGGTGCTTTCGAATCTTGCAAACCTATCGGACCAGTCGTTGATTACTCGGCTTGATTACCTGACTCGCGTCCTCTCATATCTGTACGTCGAGGCATTCGTGGACGTGCACTACGGCAGCAGAGGCGGCGAGTTCCGGTTCGGTGCCGACATCCCTGCTCAGCAGATCGGAGATCGAACGATCCCAGCGATCACTATTCCTTATCCTACGTTCGACCTTGGCCTGGGTGTCCGGATCAAGATTTAGGCGGCTGGACCTTCCAGCGCCGGTGAAGCCACAGCCACTGCTCGGGATAGCGGCGGATATAGCGCTCGATGGCCCGGGTTAGCGCTGCGGTGTGCTCGACGATGTCTCGCCGCCGGTCTCCGCTGTTTGGCACCGGGAAGGGTCCGTCGACGAACATCCTCAAATGATCGCCCTCGCGAACGGACATGAAAACGAATACCGGTGCGCCGGTGCGAAGCGCAGCCATGGTCAAGGCGGGAGTGGTGCAAGCGGGCCGGCCGAAAAACGGCACGAAGACGCCTCGATCTGCAGGCAAGACTTGATCAATCAGCATCGCCACCATTTCGCCTCGGCGGAGCGCTCGCGTGCTGGAAAGGATGGTTCCGCGCGTCGCGATGAATCCCATGCCGCTCTTTCTCCTGCCCTCGATCAGCTCCGCGTTAAACGCACCTCGAAGAGATCTGGCAACCGCTTGCAGCTTGACCCCCCGCCGGGCGACGAGTTGACCGAGCAGCTCCCAGCTGCCGAAGTGCGCGGTGGCAACCAGCACGCCCTTTCCGGCATCCAGCGCGGATTGAACGAGCGCCCAGTCCTCGATCACCAGAGCTCGGGCCACATCCTCATCGGACAGCTGCTTGGATGAGAGGCCATCCATCACCGCGTAGGCCATGTTGATGTACGCACCGCGTGCAATTCTGCGCCTCTTCTTCTCGCTCAGCTCGGGGAACGCGTTGCGCAAGTTATCGAGGGTGACGCCACGGCGCATTCCGAGTGCGTACGCCGCCAGGCCAATGCCTCGGGCCAATGCGCGGCGAAGCCCCAAAGGAAGACCGACGATCGCCGCGATTGCGGCCCGGCTCACGAACGAGGCGAGCCGGTCCCGGGGCATTCTCAGCGAGCTTACTGCAGCGTCGCCGGCCTCAGCATGCGTTGGCACTCGAGCCTTATCTCCTGGGCGAGGGTTCTTACAACGGTCGGAGCTTTCGCGTCAGGGGGTGCATCGCCAGACGCGCAGGCTCGCCGGCGTCTTGCGGTCCTAGACGCCGCTCCTCGAGCTCTTCGGCAGTCCTGGGCCAGTCATTCTTCAACAGGCGAGACAGCGCGCGATCGGCCAAAAGCTTTCCGCCGGTCTGGCATTGAGGGCAGTAGTTCGTCTCGTTCTCGGCGTACACGATTCGCTGGATCCGCGCCCCACACACCGGGCACGGTTTTCCAAACCGTCCGTGCACTGCCATGCCCTCGCGAAAAGCGGTCACCTTCTCGGGAAAGCCGTCTCCAGCCTCCCTGCGCAGGCGGGCAATCCAGTCCTTCATCGTCTCCTGAGTGGCTTGGTAAAGCCGCTGCGCTTCCTCCCGCGTGAGCTGTGCGGTGAGCTTGACCGGCGAAAGCCGCGCGCGGTGCAGCAGCTCGTCCGAGTAGGCGTTGCCGATTCCACTGAAGAGGCGGGGGTCGGTCAGCGCTCTTTTGAGAGTATGGTTCTCGCGCGCGAGCGCCGCTTGGAACGCCGGCAGGTCCGCTTCAAGGACCTCCAATCCGCCTCGGTCGAACTGGCTCAACGACCCCTCCCCGCGCACGAGGTGGATCGAGGCGCGTTTCTTGGAGCTGGCTTCGGTGAAGACGACGGTACCGGTGGGAAAATCGAATGCGGCCAGGCCGACTCTGGCGGGAATCTTTGATCCGCGCGCCTTCCAATGGAGCCTTCCAGCGATCATCAGGTGAATTACCAGGAACAACTCCCCTTCCAGCTCAAGCGCAATTCGCTTGCCGATGCGGCGCAACCCGAGCACGGACTTGCCCGCGGCTTCTCGGATCGGCGGGTCCGCGGAGCGCACCACGAAGGGGCTCGCCAGGCGAACCTGCTGCAGCGGCTGGCCGACGATGAAGGCGCTCAGCCGCTCAATGTAGACAACTACGTCGGGAAGCTCCGGCATCGATGCCCATCGTATTTCGTTGGTCGCGTCAATGCCCGCCTGAGATTCGAGGGTCCTCGAGATTGACCGGTGCTCCGGCCGCTGTCGCAGGCTGAACGGGCTCAGTCGCTGGCCGCGGCGGCGGAGCGGCGGCTTCTGCGCCGGGCAAAGGAAATGCCGGATTGCCTACCGGAATGGTGAAGGCATCCGACAGGTGGACCGGCACGTCCATTCCATGCGGGCCGAGCCGGTCCGCGAGGTCGGCGACCATTTGCGTCAGGTCCCTCTGCGCCGCGGTCATTCGCTTGATCGAGCGCTCGATCCGCGCGACGTGCTCGAAGCGCTCCCTGGAGCTCAACGCGTTTCGCGCGGCGCCTCGGTACGAGAAGGTGGCGAGCGCGTTTTTCCTCAGAGCATCCAGAATTCGCGCCACCTGGCCCTGCACGTCGCTCTCCAGCTCGGCGCGAAAGTACGGCTTCAGCCCCTGCGGCCCACCGAGCCAGAGCCTACCGAGCTCTCCGAACGTTTCCGCGCGCTGCCCCGGAAGGTCCTCGAGCACCGCGATCGGATGGGACTTGAGCGGAAAGTCGCGGGACAAGACCTCGAAGATGAGCGCGCCGTCCGCCCGCGGGCGCACTGCCGCGGCGAGCGGTCCGAACGGAAAGAACGGCTCGACGTAGAAGCGCGCATCCTGCACCAGCCGAGGGCGATCCCGCGCCTCCGAACCCTGTGCGCTCTCGGAGTGGGCGCGCGGCGTGCGCTTGAGAGTCGTCATCAAATCTCTGACCTGATCGATTCCAACCACCACGTTGAGCGCGCTTCCCCCGGTGTAACCCGCGTGGTAGATGCCGACGAGTTCGTATTCGCCGGTGCGGCACGAAACCGCGAGCACGGGAGACCCTGAGTTCCCGGGCGAAAGCAGGGCGTCGATCACGAAATCGTCGTGATCCCAGTCCTTCTCTTCGTCGTGATCATACGCGGACACGACCTTGCCGACGTTCGTCGCGCGGAACGCGCCAAGTGGGAATCCGCGAACGTCCACCACGTTTCGCTCTCGCAGTGCTGCGCTGCGCCCGACTTTCCAGGGCAAGACTTGCAAGGCCACTCGCGCTTTGAGGACGGCGACGTCGAGCTGGGGATCGGTGACCACGCGCGTCAGCGGGATGTCGTCGCGCTCGTACGCGTCTGCTTCGTTGTCGACGATGCGCAGTGAATCGGAAACGCGCTTGCAGCCCAGGGGGATGTCGTCTATCGGATGTTCTTCATCCGTCACCGCCGGCCACTCGGCAATGTGCTGATTGGTCAGCAGCAGGGTTTCGCCGCCCTGCGCGCGGTACCCGAAGGCCGTGCCGTGCAGAACCGCCTTCCTGCGAATGCGACGAACGTTTCCATCGCTGTTGTACGAAATGCATTCGTAGACCGCCGTATTTCGAACGCAGTACGAGGAGGAATGGGCCTGCTGCTCCCGTTCGAACTCACGCACCGTAGTTGCCAGCACGGAGAAATCGTCGGCGTATTCGCCGGCGCAGTACGGGTTGGGCTTGAGAGCGGTCCCCGGCTCGGCCGCTAAAGCTGCAGAGGGTACCAGGCTCAGGATCCACAGGAGCGCAAAGGGCCTTCTGCTGTGCGAGGCGTTTCCCATCAGGAGTGCTTCCTTGTAACGAACCAGCCCCGAGCACATTCCATTACGCGGTCGCGGCGGGTCGCGCTTCGGATCGCGATCCAACCGCCGCAGCGCTTGTCCCCGAGCAAACAAAAGGAGACCTCAGCAGTAGGGCGATGGACCTTGCCTGACTCGCGGCGCCTGCGGTACGGAGGAGCTCCCGATTGAAGTTTCCAGCCACGCTCAAGAAGCTCATCGATGGCAAGTACCAGGTTCGTTCCATTGGGACGATCGCTGGCGAGGTGACCATTGTCGCCGACTCGCGCGAGGCGGCCATCGCCCGGGCCACCGAGGAGATTCGCTATCGCATCGAATGGTGTCCGTGCTCTGCGGTCAGCGATGAATTCGTAGAGCTGGAGCTGCAAGAAGCGCCGCCTTCGCGCTGGCGGGGAACCGTCTTTTAGGCCGAGCCGCGCCACGGCGTGAATTCTAGCGCGGGGAGCCTTGGACGCCGAGTCGCACAAAGGTCCGATTACTGAAACGGCCTCCTCGGAGCCACTTGCGGTTTCGCTTCACTTGGTCCAAAGTGCGCACCCGTTGCCTCGAGTCACGACAATTGAATAGAAGGCCGGAACAAACGTCATTTTGGCGCGAACGCATTCCTGGGAGCGCGTCATGGTCGCAAAGAGAAGTTTCCTCCTGGTTGCTGTCGTCTCGACCGTCGTTCTCGCGCTTGCGCCCACGACCGCCGAGGCACGCTTCGGTTCGCGTTCAGGTGGGTCCAGTGGAGGGCACAGCAGCTCCGGCAGCACTTCCCATGCGGCGACAGGCGTTGGAGGCTCGACCTACGGCGGGCCGCGATACTATGGCGGCTACGGCTATCGCTACTACGGCTACTACCCGAGCTTCTACTACGGCTGGGGTTTCGGGTATTACCCGTATTTCGGCTACTACGCGCCGTACTATTACCCTGCTTACGCTTACCCCGTAGCGCCGCCGCAGCAGCCGACTGTCGCCCAGCAAGCGCCGCCACCGGTCGTTCACACCACCATCACCGCCGAAGCCCAGGCCGTGGGGAGCAGTGGCAGTGGGACCTTCTCGACGGACCGCGGCGGGATCGTTGGCCTCAGTGCGCGCATCGAGGGCGAGCGCCTCGGCCTCAATGCTCGGTTCACCTCTATCTTCCCGCAGTGGGGCAATACGTTTGACTCGTACGTCGGTTGGGAAGCAATCAAGCTGTTCGACCTCTTCATAACCTACGCGCTGATCTCCACTCCCCATAGCCGTCTGCGAATTGAGGCCGGGCTATCGAGCGCTTTTACGCATTGGCTGACCACCGCAGGGTTCGGCGGCGGCCTTTCCTTGGTGGCGAACGTGTTCGGTCCGCTGGGTATCGAGGGTGCGGTTTACGGCACGCCGTATCCATATCGCGAGCTCGTCTGGAGCGGAGGGCTTTCGCTCACCTTCGGAGCTGTCGGGCTGCACGGCGGCTGGCGTCGGATCTTCCTCGACGACCGGGGGCTCGTCGATGGCGTCGTCAACAAGGACTCGTTCAGCGGCCCGTACGCGTCGCTCGGGATAACCCTTTAAGCTAGCCGCGACGGGGCGTCGGGCCGACGATCACATGCGCGTCGAATCCGATCGCGCCGGTAGCTCGGGCACCACTGAAGCTCCCGAAAGTTGAGCGGCGGGTCCATTCGCCTGCAGCTGGAGCTCCAAGGCCGCCACGCGCTCAGCAAGGTGATCCAATTCGAAACGCCCACGACGCGCGTCGCGAACGCTGGCGATCGCTTCCACGATCGGCTTCAGGGCGAACCGGATGGTCAGGCCCAACACGGGGATGATAATCACCAATCCCGCGAGGCAGGCGGAAATGACTTCCGCCAAATTGATGGGTTGGACAGTCATAGTGCGCTGCCTCCATATCTGTTGGACGAGCCTCATTTAGCAGCGGCCGGCCGCCCGATCCAGTGGTCGAGCTCGGCGAGGCCTGGTTACGCCCCGCCGCGATGAAGCAAGCCGGCGAGGCGCGTCCTCAGCACCAGTGCGCTGCGCCGATAGAAGTTTCGCAGGAAAGTAAGCTGCGCGAGAAAGGCAAGCACTAACATGATCGCCCGGCTGCTTTCGCTTCTGCGATAGAGCGCCTCCACATCGAAGGCCAAGCGGGGATCCCGCGTGGTCATGTCCAGATAGAAGATGTCGAAGGATAGGAAGACGGAAAGCTCGTTGAGGATCAGCGCTAAGCTGATTCCATAGACTGCCGAGACCACCCGCAGCTCTCTGGCTCGAAAGCGCGCCAGCGCGATCGCGGTCGATGCGAAGAGCCCAGCGATGCCAGTGAGGTAAGCCGCGCGAAGGAATGCAAACAGGCCAATCCCCGCAGCTTCGGTGTTGCGGGCGGCGATTCGCACCAGGAGCAGGGTGACGATAAAGGCAGCGAGGGCGATGAATGGGAGCTCTCGATGGCTGCCCACCACCAGCTCGCGCCAGGCTCGCCGGATTGAGCCGCCTGCAGGAACCACCGCCGACGAGTATCCAACAAGGCGCTGCGCGGCATCGTGTGCCTGCGCACCCGGCTCGAGCAGCAAAGCGTCCAGCAACTCGTCGGAGGCGATGGTCTGGTTTGCGATCTCCCGGGCGAAATGAAGGCCGATTTCAGGATGGCGCGCGATCAGGTGCTCCGCCAGCGAACGCGACAGCCGCAGCGCCACCACGTCCGTCTCGGCGGTCACGGTGAGGGAGCGCAGACCGCGCGAGAGCAGGGAGATCGCTCCGCAAGCATCGCCAGGCTGCAAAGCACACACTTCGCGGCGCGCGCCCTGTTCGGACGCGACAGTGCCGCGGGCTTTCCCCTCTAGGAGAATGAACAGCTCGTCTCCAAGCTCGAGCTCTGCCACCAGAGTTTGACCTGCTCGGAAGGTGGCTCGCTCGGCTCGAGCGATCAGGCTGTTCAGCTCGCCCTCGCTGAGACATGCCAACCAGGGCACGCGCTTGAGCGCCTCGTGCGTGCTCACGTGGTAATCCTCGCGACCAGGCGACGTCCCAACGCTAGGTACAGCGAACGGAAGTAGACGACCTGGAACAAGGCGAACAACAACAATGCGGCCGCGAGGCGCGACAGGGGCTGATAGTAGTCGGGGTTGAGATTCCAAAGCAGGGCGAACTCGTCGATCACCAGTCCCAATCCAAAGCCGTAGATGAACGAGAGGGCTCGCAGCGCGCGGCGAGCGCGAGGGATCATCGCCAGTACGCCGGCGAACGCCACCAGCAGCAAGCCATAGTTGAAATGGTGGACGTGGATCGGGTTGCCAGCCGTGGTTTCGATCAGGGCGAAGAGGTGCTCCTGAAGCCCGCGCCGCAGTATCAATGCCACCATTGTCCGCGCGCTGACCAGCGCAAGGGATGCGCCGGCGAACACCCAAAAGGCCCGCCGTCGCGCTGGCTCGGTGATAAGGCTGCGAACAATCAGGGCCGCAATGCGATGGAGCGGATATTGCCGGCGCCGCTTCAACCTCGCCAGCCGACGCCTCAGGATGAGCTGCATCTCCAGTGGGGGCAGCTTGGCGGAGCGAGCGAGGAGGATTTCCCGAAGGAGATCGTTTCGCCACCTCAGCTCGCGCGCAAGCTCGTTGACCCAGGCGACAGCCACGATTGGAAACTCCTCTAGGATGGCCGCTGCCGCCGACTCATCCACGACGCCAATCAGCGAGGGCTTGACCGCGCTGAGCGTACCGGGGACCTGTCTTCCGGCCAGAACTTCCGCGCTGCCGACCGAATCGCCGGGGTAGAGGGAGGTGCGTTCTCCCTCGCGACGGATGAGAAGCAACTCACCGCCGCCGATCACGATCAACATTGGTCTATCGAGCGCGTACTTCTCCCCGGCCTGCAGCGGCACGACGCGGATGCGGCGGGCCACGCGAACCTTCTCGTCAGGTCTCAGCGCGTCGAGGGATGGAAGGAGCTCGACCAGATCTTCGCTGGACTCAAGGCGCATCAAGCCTTGCCAGCGATATCACGCTCCGCGATCAGAAGCTGTAGCGAGCACCCAGCGCCAGAGTCGTCGAAATCTGCGAGGCGCCCTGGTCGTCGATGTCGTTCTGCCAGGTTCCGCTCGCCCAAATCTTGACCGCTTTGCTGATCTTGTACTGGAGCTTCAGGCCCACCGAGTGGCCATAGCCGTCGCCGGGAACATACTGGCCGTACTGATACCAGATGCTCGCGGAGAAAGGACCGAACTTGTGGGAGAGGTCGGGGCGGATGCTGTAACGCAGCGGGGCCGCCGGCACGCCATTGCCGAGCGAGACGCTGCGCCCAATCGAAGCGATGCTGAAGTATCCAACCTGCGAGGGATCCTTGTCGTAGAAGTAGTAGGCACCGCCGAGGGTGAGATCGGTGTTGGCGACGAACGTCTCGGTGAACGAGGCGGAAAGCCTGAACTGGTTCAAGTCCGCCGATTCTGCTCGCAATGCCGGGCCGATCTGCCTGCAGCCTTCGCCCGTGTATGCGGTGCGGGTGCAATAGGCAATGATCTGCCGTCGGTCGACCGGGCCATTTGCGGTCGCAACATCGGAGACAACCTGCGTCGTTGAGAAATGAGTGAGCGAGAAGCTGCTGCTGACCGCGCTCTCGAAATCGGAATCGCCCGCGGTCTCATACCCTGCAATGAGCCAAAACCCCACGCTGCTGCTGGTGGCTCGCAAGAGCGCATCGGCGTTGGCGGAGGTGGTGCCCACGTCGAATGCGACGGTAGTGTCCGAGGCCTCGGTGCTCCTCGGCGAAAAATCGAACTCGAACGACAAAGGCCAATGCTCGCTTGGCATCCAATCGAGGCCAAGCGCTCCGGCAAAAATATTTCCTCCGGTGTCGCCGAAACTGGCGCCCTGCGTCGGTTTTGTCGCCGCGTCGTGGGTGAGGGTCAGATCGAATCGGAAGCTCACCACGTCAGAGGCGTCAGCCACGCCGCTCACGCGATCGTAGATGAATCCGGTGCGAGGGTTGCGAGGATTGGTTTGGGAGCTTCCCACGCCGATCTCGTCGGACAGAGAATGCGCGACGGCGAGGCAAGGCAAAAGCAAGCCCAGAAAAACGGGTCCGAGCGGATGGATTCTCATCAGGACAGCCGCAGGCCCAGCGAAGAGGCCGGAGCTGGTGCGAGCATCCGGCCCGTTCGAAGGTTCGGATTACTTCTTCTTTTCCCTGTGGTCCTCCCGAGCCTCGCGCGCATCCCTCCGAGCGTCTTTCATGTCCTTCTTCACATCCTTCACGTCGCGCCTGGCGTCGTTCGCCTCTTCCACCGATTCTTTCTTCTCTGCCGCCGCCTTGTTCATGTCGTGGCTGGCCGCTCTCATCTCGGCGTTGGCGCCCTTGACGTCGCCTTCGCGAGCCTCCTCGCGCGCTTCTGTCATCTCCTGGCTCGCCTTGCGCATGTCCTGGTGCGACCGTTTGGCATCCTTCCGCGATTCCTTCGTGTCCTTCTTGGCATCACGAACATCTTTCTTCGCGTCGTTGACGTCTTCCTTGGCTTCACCCATCTGCGCCAGCACAGGCATGGCGAGAGTCAGGGGCAGGATGACCGCCAGCGTCGTTACCAGATTTCTCATGCGATTCCTCCTTGCGGGGTCGGCCACGCGGCGCGCAGCTTGCCGGGTGATTCGCTTTGCTCGACGCGTCCCGACAATCGGGCGCACCGTCGCGGTCCGGCGGAGGAATTTTACTCGAAGCGATCGCGCGTGAAGAGATCGCCGACGGTAATACTCGGCCTACATGCGCGGTTGTGCGAACGACGGCGCGCGCCGAGCACAGAGCTCAGCGCAAGATCTTGTCGCCGACGATAAACACCGAGCGAAATGGCCAGCGCTGATGCTGCGCCACTTCTAGGTGTACCCTGCTTCCCCGTGCTCCGAGGCGTCGAGCCCTTCTCGCTCCTCCTCGTCGCTGACGCGAAGGCCGACCGCCTTGTCCACCACGAAGAGGATTCCCAGCGTCAATAGCCCGGTCCAGATGCCAGCCGCGAGCAGTCCGATCGCCTGCTTTCCGATCAAGGCCGGGTTGCCCGCGATCAAGCCATCGGCGCCGGCCGGGTTGAGCGCCTTTTCGGCGAAAACTCCAACCAGCAGCGCACCGAGCATTCCGCCCACGCCGTGGACGCCCCAGGCGTCGAGCGAATCGTCGTAGTGGAGCTTTTCTTTGAACAGCACGGCAGAGTAACAGACGACTCCAGCGAGAAGGCCGATCACCAGCGCTGCCATTGGACCTACGAAGCCCGCGTTGGGAGTGATCGCCACCAATCCCGCCACCAAACCCGAGGCGAATCCGAGCAGTGTTGGCTTGCCGCGATAAATCCACTCGGCGAGCACCCAGGACATCGCGGCCGCTGCGGCGGCGATGTGCGTGGTCGCAAACGCCAGGGCAGCGTTTTGCCCCGCGGCCAGCGCGCTGCCGGCGTTGAATCCAAACCATCCGAACCACAGCAGCCCGGCGCCGGCGAGCGTCATCGTCATGTCGTGAGGAATGAAGCGCTCCTTGCCGTATCCCAGCCGCCGGCCGATAAACAGCGCGCTGACGAGCGCAGACAGTCCCGCCGTCCAGTGCACCACCGTGCCGCCAGCGAAGTCCAGCACTCCCAGCTGCGCCAACCAACCGCCGTCTCCCCAGGTCCAGTGCGCAACGGGATCATAGACCAGCGTCGACCAGAGTAGAGCGAAGGCGACGTAGGCGCTGAACTTCATCCGTTCCACGAAGGCCCCGGTGATCAGCGCCGGGGTGATGATTGCAAATTTGAGCTGGAACGCCATGTAAGCGAGGTGTGGCAAACTCCCTTTAAGCTGCGGCGCCATGCCTCGCAAAAAGACATAGTCGAGCCCGCCGATGAATCCGCCCTGAGTTTTTCCGAAGGCGAGCGAATAGCCCAACACGATCCACTGCACGGTGACGAGCGCCATCGTGAAGAACGAATACATCATGGTGGAAAGGACGTTCTTGCGCCGGACCATGCCGCCGTAAAAGAGCGCCAAACCCGGCGTCATCAGCAGCACCAGTGCAGAGGCCATCAGCATCCACGCGGTGTCACCGGAGTTGAGTGCAGCGGCGGAGGCCTGCGCGTGTGCTGCGCGGCTGCTCAAGACCGCGACTGCGAACAACAGGAGATTCGCGATCCGCTGCGGGCGGATCCACTGCTGCTTACGTCGATATGGCATGCGTTGGGGTGAAGCGGCGGAAACCTAAATCAGCGTCGCTCGAATGTCCCGGTTTTTTTGCGTGATCGCGAAGGATTCTCCGCGCTGTGATCGGCAACCCGAACGCGACGGCCTTGGATGGTGTGCACAACTCCGACAGCGCGCCGACGGGGTCGATTGGATCATCCCCTCATTCCCGATACTATTCCCGTCGACTAGCGGCGCGATCGCGCGCCCTTTCAAAAACGCACTCTCGCTTGGCAAACGTTACACATTCGGGCGCCGCCGATGAGGTCGCCCAGAGCGAGGTCCGCGAGCGGCCTTCCGCCGGCGTCTCCGTCCCAGCCGAGAACTTGGCGATCATGTTTACGGACATCGTCGGCTTTACCGCCAAGACCTCGCACCAATCGCGCGAGGAGAACGCTCGGATGATGGCCGAGCACGATCGCCTGCTGCTCCCGATCATCAAGAGCTTTTCCGGCCGGAGGATCAAATCGATCGGCGATGCCCTGCTGGTCACATTCCGATCGCCCACCGACTGCGTCCTGTGCGGAATGGCCATCCAGGATCGCCTCGCGATTCGCAATTCGAAGCTCGTGACCGGCGATCACATCGCTTTGCGCGTGTCCATCAACATCGGCGAGGTCCGGCTCGAGCATGGCGACGTCTTCGGCGAGCCGGTCAACGTCGCCGCCAGGTTGGAGGCAAAGACTCCGCCCGGCGAGGTTTGGCTCACCGAAGCGGTCTACCTGTCCATGAACAAGAGCGAGGTGCGCGCGGAAGAGGTTGGGGCCTTCGAATTCAAAGGCATCCCGGAGGCGGTGCGCGTATTTCGGGTGCCGCGCGCCGAGGACGGCCTTCCATTCGGAGGATCGGCGCTCGCCAGGGTGAATCGAGCGACGTCGGTGCTCACCGCACTGAGAGCAGCGGCCGCGTGGCTTACGCGAGTGCGCCAGCCTTCCGTCCTGTGGGCGGAGTTTCCCCGGCTTTTGCGCCCCCGCTTGAGCGTCGGGCTGGCGGTAGCGCTGCTCGCGGTCGCGGTTGGGTTTACCTGGCACCGGCAACGAGCTGCCACTCCCCTCGCCCGCGCAAAACGGGCGTTGGAAATCGGCGCGGCGCAGGAAGCATTGCGAGAGCTGGCGGGAGCCGAGCAGGGACCCGAGGCGGAGGTGGTCAAGGGGCGGGCGCTCCACTCTCTTAAGCGCGCCGAGGAAGGGGTCAGCTACTATCAGTCTGCGGCCAAGGCAGATCCGGCAATCCTCGCGCGCGAGGACGTGCTGTCAGATCTCGCCGGCGACCTGGGAGGCGCGCGATCGCAGGACGCGGCCGACCTGCTTCAGCGATCCGGCGATCGCGCCGTGCGGGCCGTGGCGGATGCTGCCCGCGACGCGCAAAACCATCGCCGGCGGTGGGCTGCCGTCGAGCTTCTGCGCCGAATGCGGCACGAAGACAAAGTAGATCTCTTCGAGGTCTACGTCGCCGACCTCAAGTCCGGAAATTGTTCGTTGGCGACGAAAGCCGCCCACGGTCTGGGCGAGATGGGCGATCCGCGAGCGATCGAGCCTCTGAGGACAGCCGCTGCGCAAAAGAAGCTCGGCATCTTCGATTCTTGTGAGGCTTCGGCCGCCAAAGCGGCGCTGAGAAAACTGGAGAAGCCGTGATACGCGCCGCCATCCTCTTGTCGATATCGGCAGCCGCCGCAGCCTCCGGCCAGGAGGCCGGCGGTTATCGCGCTGGACCCGCGGATGAGCCGACCTATCGGACGATCGTGCAAAGCTACAGGGAATCGCCGCCCCCGACGCAGGATCGCCTCTTCGCCGGGACTCGATTTTGGCGGCTCGATCCCGGCCGCTACGAAGTGGAGACGTGGTGGGAATCCCAGGTACCGAAGGACGGATCTGGAACTGCGCACATTCTTCAAGCGGAAATCGAAATCGGACTGACTCCCCACATTCAGCTCGATCTCTACGAGGTTTTGCAGGTCCTACCGGACCAAACGCTGACCCATGAAGGCAACCGCATCGAGCTGCGATACTCGATCGCGCGCGAATACGGGGCAATCTGGGCGAACCCGACGATTTACCTGGAGTGGCATCCGCGGCACGATGCCCCGGATCGAGCAGAGATGAGATTGCTCCTCGGCGGTCAGATCGGCGGCTCAATCCTCGGGGCAGCGAACTTCTTTTATGAACAGAACTTGGAGACGTCTGGGCCTGAGGGAACCGACGCCGAGGTCGGAACACAGCTGGCCGCGAGCTATCCAGTGTTGCCTTGGATGCGATTGGGCGGTGAGCTCAAGCTCGGCCTGGACCAGCACGGCACTCCGAAATTCTCGACGGTGGCGCTCGCTGGCCCCAATGCGATCTTGAAGTTGGACCGATTCAAACTGACTGCCACGCTTTTTTTCGGAATCGCCCCCGACGATCCGAGGATCAATCCATTCTTGATCGCCGGCTACGCCTTCTAACCACCGAAGTGATCCGCCGAGGTTACCGACGCGGCGGGCGCATTTGACTGCGCCAAGAGGGACGGTCAGCCTTTGGGCTCAACCTGAGAGCCGAGTGCGGCGCGCCTCTTCTTCGGAGGTTTCTTACTCACCGTCTGCGCCTTGCTCGCGCCCGAGTCTGGAAGCGTCATCACGTAGTCGCGCAGGACCTTGATCTGTCGCTCCTGTGAGCCGCCGAAGTACTTCGGGTACATGACCGTGCTCAGGTTGTCGGGGGTGAAGAAGTTGGGCATCCGCGTGCCCTCCTGCAGCGACTGCGGATTTCGGATCCAGGCTTCCACCCAGTCCGGCCGCAAGCGCCGCTTCGCCAGCTCGAGATTCGGCGCCAGCGATGCGGGATCCTGGTCGGCCGAGGGCGCTCCGGCGGTGTGGCACTTGAAGCACTTCAGCTGGTCATCGACCATGGCCTTCGCTTCCGCCAGAGCCTTGGGCGGAAGCTCGGGCACCTTCGCGGTGATGTACGGGTAGGGAACGTTGGCGCGCGCGGAGAAGGATTGCACCACGGTGGTCGCCTTCGCATCGGTAAGCGGGAACGTCGGCATGCGGACGTCGAGCCACGGCCTCAGCTTGCTGCTCGGATCGTGCAGGAACCCGAACATCCAGTCGGGCTGGACGCGCCAGCCCTCCTGCTGGAGGATGGGCGGCGCCTTGTAGAGATCATCCTCCGCGTAGACATCGCGGATGCTCCCGCCCTGGAAGTCGATCACGTGGCAGCCCCGGCAGTTGTAGAAGTCGATCAGCTGGTCGCCGTGCGCGATCGCCGCGTGCCGCTCGTCCGCGTCCGCGAGATAGCTGTGCGGTGTTTTCTCGGCGTACCTTGATTTGAGGAAGACCATCAGCTCGTCGACTTCAGTGTCGTTGAAGTCGAACTGCGGCATTCGCGTATCGACGCGCTCATAGCGATAGGCCCGAGGCGCGCGAAGCTTGAGGTCAATCCAGTTGTACCAAGTGTGGTGCCGCGGATTGGGAATCGCGTTTCCAAAATCGAGAAGGTCGACCGCTTTGCGGCCGAATTCGTTCAGCTCCGCCCCTATCTTTGCGTCGTTCTCGTGTCCCTTGATGTCGTGGCAACCGGGGCACCCGTACTTGGTGATCAGCTTGTCCCCTGCGGCTGCTGCTGCGGCGAGCTCCGGCGAGTCTTTCTTGTCGAAGAACGGCTGTGCCTTGGGAGCCGACCCATTCTTGAGGGTCATCAGGTAGGCGACGACGTCCGCGGCTTCCTGATCGGACAACCGAAGGTTGGGCATCCTCGTCTGTGGCCACATCGCGCTGGGATTCTTGAGCCAGGCGAACAGCCAACGCTCGTTCGTCTTGTAGCTGATGTTGGAGAGGTTGGGCGCAAAGTCGCGCGCGGCGGAGCCGCTCAGACCTCTGGCGACTTCGCACTCGCCCGGTTCCTGCGGCGTACCTCGACTCTTGCCGGCGGCGATTTGCTCGGGAGTGCAGAGCTTGTCCTGAGGAACGAAGGCGTGGCAGCCGCGGCACCCGACGACTTGCACCAGCCGCTTGCCTCGCTCGGCGTCACCCCTCACCGGGACAGCAGGCAACTCTGCTCCCTCGGCGTTCTTCCACAGGTAAGCGACGATGCTCTTGACCTCCTCCTCGCGCTGCGCCGCCTCTGGGCTTCCTTGTCGAAGCGTGTGATCCACGTTGAGCGCCTCGGGCCAGAAGTTGGGCATCTTGGTGCGCGGGCGGAACGACTTCGGATACGAGATCCAGGTCATCAGGAACGCCGGCGTCGTCTTCTTCTGCAGATCGGTGAGAATCGGCCCCAGTTTGGGGAAGTCCTTGAACGCGTCGATCGGATGGCAGCCGTGGCAGCCGACCTCTCCGGCCAAGCGTCGCCCTTTGGTGTACGTGTCGGCGAACTTCAGCTGCACCGCTTCGCTGTGGCATTTGGCGCAGGTCGATTCGACGTACTCCTTTTCGCCCCTGACCCATTCCCCTGGAACGCCTTGGTCGGATGCGGGCGCACTGAACGTGATCGGCCGGTACTTCTTGTGGGAGACGAGGTCGAGCATCGGCCTCTCCCAATAGTGATCGTCCCAGCCGTGCTCGAACTCGCGCCGCGACACGCCCTTCGTCTGAGAACCCTGCCCTTCGTGGCAGGTGGTGCATCCGAATCCTTCCGCCGGATGGTTGTTGCCCAACAGCTCGGTTCGGTACGGGTGGGTCTGAGCCCAGACCTCGTAGTTGTAGAGGACCGGCTTGATCGACGCGAGCTTCTTGCCGGCATCACCCGAGGCACATGCCTTCTTGGCGTTCTGCTCCAGACCCTTCCGGGTAGCCGAGACCTCCGAGCAATGCTGTCGAACCCAAGCGAGCACCTGGTCGCGCTGCGCACCCTCGACGCACGACTCGCCCTCGGGCTTGATGTCGATCGAGCACGCTCCGCGCTTTTCCAGGGGCTCGACGTAGTCGGCCAGCTTCTGCCAGGTCTCTTGGCTCGCGCATCCGCTCTTCAGCGCGCGATCGTTCAACAGCCGGTAGGCGGGCGACTCTGGGCCGCAGTAATTCAAGAGGAAGTTTGCCACTGCGGTGCGCTCGTCTCCAGACAGGCAGCGGCCGTTGCCGGGCTCTCCTTTGGCGGATGCCTCGCGATCGAGCTCCAGCGTGCAGATTTCTCCGGCGGTCTGCTGGTAGCTCTCCAGTCGCTCCTGATTGATGCAGAACTTCGCCGGGATCTCCTCGGCTTTGGCGTTTGGCGCATTCAGCGCCTCGAGGATTTCGTGCGGCCGCGAGTAGCCGCATTTGTCGACCAGCGCATGGCAGTTCTGACAGCGGTCCACCGAGTTGTCGTAGGTGGTCAACCAGTACTGCGACAGCTCGGGTGATTTCTTCGAGGCGGCAGTGAGCTGGGCCTTCGTGGTCAGGATCGGATCCTTGGCGGCCTCGATCGCTGCTTTGATCCGATCCCGCTCTCCGACCTTGCCCTTGAGACGGCCCTGCACCGCGGCGAGCTTGTCCGCCGCCGCCTGCGCCTCCCCTGTGGCCTTTCGAATCTGGTCCGCCAGCTCCTGGCGATTGCGCTCCGCCTCTTCCCGCGCCTTCTTCCAGGACTCGGCCTTTCTTTGCTCCGCCTCGGCTTGCGACTGCTTGCCCTGCGCGAGGAGCTCTCTGGCCTGATTGTTGGCGAGCGCTTCTTCGTGCTCCGCGTTTTGGAACTTGTAGAACTGCCCGTCGTCCTCGGACTTGAGCAGCTTCACTTTGATATCGGCGTCCGACGCCTCGATCTCCGCCTCTTTGAGCTCGCCGCGGATCTGGTCGAGCTCTTTGTGCTCTTTCGCCAGGCCCTGGTCGATTTCGTCCAATCGCTTCTGCGCTTCGGCCACGGTGGTCGTCTGGTCTGGCTTGGCCGGATCGACCACCACTTTGATGTCCCCAGACTCCAGCTTGCGCTCGAGGGTGCGAAGCTCGCTGGCCGACTTCTCCCGCTCGTGCGCGAAGGTCCGTTCCTGGAAGTCCTTCCAGGGCCGCCGGGCGAGAAACTCCTCGTAGAATGCCCAGGCCGTGCAGACGGCGATCAGCATCGCCAGGATGAAGAAGGATACCGAGTGATTCTGGCGTTCGACCGGCTTGCCCATAGATGGTTCGCTCAGCTCTCGATTTCGCTCAGATGTTTAGGACGTTCGGCCAGACCCAGATGTACTTCACTGCGAAGAGGTGCCGAAGGAGGATTTTCACCACCGTACCGCCCATGCACAGGTAGAGGAACGCGACGACGAAGTAGCGCACCGCTCCGAGCTTGCGCATCATCGGATGGTCTCGCTTCCACACGTAGAATATCGGCGCCAGGCTGAACCAGGCAAAGACCGCCAGCGCACCGACGATGAAGGTGAGCGTCTCGTCCCGAACTCCGAGCAGGTAAGGCAGGTCTCGGTTGGTCATCGGGACGACCTTGTGCGGATCCCAGAAGTTCCAGGGCCAGTACAGATTCCATCCCGGACCGCGGAAGAAGACGCCGATGATGATGAAACCCGCCCACAGCCCGAGGAAGCCGAAGAGGAAGGTGCTCACCGCCATCGGACGCTCTTTGAAGGTGTAGTAGCCATTCCCATTGGGATTGATGTCGATGAACGGAATGGCCATCAGCCCGATGATGATCAGCGTGGGCAGGACGACGCCGGCGATCCACGGATCGAAATAGACCAGCATCTCCTGCAGGCCGAGGAAGTACCAGGGGGCTTTCGACGGGTTCGGCGTCTTGGTCGGGTTGCTCGGGTCTTCCAGCGGAGCGTCGATCACGATCGACCAAATCAGCAGCCCGAGGATCATCACGCAGCCGGAGATAAACTCCGCGCGCACCAGATAGGGCCAGGTATGAACTTTATCGGGAAGCTGAATGTCGACCGCTGCGCGCCTGGTCGCTGAGTCGACCTTCACCTGCTCCTGATCTTTTGAAATCGGCTTGATCGGAAACGTTTCAGCCATGGATTGCAGCTTGCTCCTCTACAGCGGGCCGGAGATTCCGCCGTCCTTACGGATGCGCCAGAAGTGCAGAATCATCAGGATGCTGACGATGATCGGGATGAAGATGCAGTGCAAAACGTAGAAGCGCATCAGCGCCGGCGGACCCACGATGGTGCCGCCCAGCAGCAGCGCGCGCATGTCGTAGCGCGGAGTGACGCCGAGCTCCGGGCCGAAGGGTCCTTGGTGGCCAATCAAGGGCGTCGCCCGAGCCATGTTCGTGCCCACGGTGACCGCCCAGATCGCCAGCTGATCCCAGGGCAGCAGATACCCGGTGAAGGACATCAGCAGCGTCAGCACCAGCAGCGTCACGCCGATGACCCAGTTGAATTCGCGGGGCGGCTTGTAGCTGCCGGTCATGAAGACGCGGAACATGTGCAGCCAGATGAAGATGACCATTCCGTGCGCCGCCCAGCGATGCATGTTGCGCATCAGCATTCCGAACGGGACGTCAAAGTCGAGGTACTTGATATCGAAGTAGGCGTACTCCTGCGTCGGCCGGTAGTAGAACATCAAAATCACGCCGGTGACGACGGTGACCAGGTAGAGCAGGAAGGTCAGTCCTCCCGCGCACCAAGTGTGGCGGTAGCGAATGCCGTGGCGGCGGATTTTCGACGGATGCAAGTGCAGCCAAACGTTGGCGGAGACTTGGAGCACTCGGTTGCGCGGGGTGTCGGCGTACCCGTGCCGAAAGATCGAGCGCCAGACGGTACTGGTGAAGATCTTGTCGAGCGCGCTTGGTTCGGTGGGCTTCTGCGGATCGGGCATGGCTCGCTGGTTCCTCGAGTGAGCTTAGGCGGCGCCGGAGGCACTGAATTTAAGGTAGGACCCGGGCTTGCCCCACTCGCTCAGCTCCTTGCGGAAGACCACTGCCTTGTCGATGAGCACCTGGCCGTCGTCGGCGCGGGCGATCTTGATTCTCTCGAGCGGCCGCGGCGCGGGTCCTTCGAAGTTCGTCCCGTCCTTGCGGAAGCCGGACCCGTGGCAGGGACATTTGAACTTGTTCTCTGGACCGAGCCAGCGCGGCGTGCATCCCAAGTGCGTGCAGATCCCGAGCAGCGCATAAAAGCCGGTCTCCTCGCGGACGATCCACACCCGCTGCGACCTCATGAATTTCTCCGACACCTCTCCGACCGTGAAGTCGGTGGGCTGACCCGCCTTGAAGGAGGTGGGAGGCTCGAAAAGGACGCGAGGGAAAAGCAGCGCTACCATCGCGATCCCGCCGGCCTGCAGAGCTCCGAGAATCGCCAGCCAACCGGTGATGCTGAGAAGGTTGCGGCGCGACCAGATGTGCTCGCCGCTTCCGCCTTCCTGCAGATTGGCCATCCATGACCTCCGACTGCGTTGGTACCGCACTGCCTTTTTATCTCGATGCGAACGAAGGCAACAGTTGCTTTATCCAGCACTCTTCAACGCTGTCAAGAAGCGCTGAAGGCGCGCATAAGCAGGCGAGCCGCCGCGCCCGCTCTCTTGACGCGCTTCGGGCTGTCCCCTAGAACTGCAGGTGCAGCGAGGAAACGAGCCGATGATATTTCCCATTCTCTGGGCGAGCGCAGGCGCAGTGAGGACCGAGGTCGAACCGCCGAGCGGCTGGGACAATCTTTCACTGATCCTCACAAAGCCCGACAACGTTCCGATCTTGATGATGATCGTCATGTTCAGCTTTTACACGTACATGGCGCTGCGCGACGGGTTCAGAAACGATCGGCTGACCAAAGCGGGACGCAAGCAGGACATCCTCAAGTCGATGCAGGAGTGAGCCGGCCGAAGCGGTTCTCACGCTCAGCCTCGATCGCCGGGAGCATAAGAGAATGCGACGCGAGCCGTTCCGCCTTCGGTCAGCGTTACCTTGGAGGTCTTGAGCCCGAAGCGCTCGTGCCAGGCCTCGAGATGGTAAGAGCCCGCCGGAATTCCATGGATGGAAAAACTTCCATCCCGCCCGGAGACCGCGAAGTAGCTGTTGTCGGTAACCAGAACATATGCGGTCATCCACGGGTGTACGTCGCACTTCAGCTTGATCACTCTCGCGCCGTCTGGAAATCCCCGTTCAACGGGCGGCGCGGTTGCCGGCTGCGCGTAGTTGAAGAGCGTCGAAGTGCCCGCGTATCCGTGAACGTTGTGCAGCGTCTGATCGCCGTTTCGGATTTGCATCATCTGTCCCCGGATGGCGCCCTGGATGCGGGGACGGAAGACGCAGCGGACCTGATCGATCACCACCGGCTCGCTCCGCGACGGCTCTGCGGGCGCATCGGTGATGCGGACGAAGACATTTTCCAGTTTTCCATCCGTGGCGATCACCTGCTCATCCCGGGAAGAGGCGCCAGCGCAAATCGGATCCGCCCCCAGCTTGAGGGGCTGCATCTGCGGAGGAGCTCCCACCAGAACGACCTCGCCTAAGATGGTGGCGTTTCCACGGACTGGCGCAGGCATCGCGGCGGCTCGCGCTCCCCCATCCATTGCCGAACGCGGTGCAGCCTCTCGCTCCACCGCCGCCGGCCTTCTTGCCCACAGGAAAAGCGCGATTGCCGCCGTCCCCACCGCGCACAGCGCCACTGCCAGCACGCGCACTGAGTTGGACATCGGCGCTCCCTTGCTCACTCGCGCCGGCTCACCCGCCACGCCGCGATGCCAACGGCAACCGCGGCGAACAGCATCAGGGCAACCAGATCTCTCGCCGCCGAGCCACCCTGGTCGAGCGATCCGGACAGCGTTCCGCCGAAAAGCGCTCGGCGGACGCCTTCCACTGCAAACCGCATCGGGTTGATTCGCATCACCGAGCCGAGAACCGGTCCTGCGCTCTCAATTGGAAACATCGCGCCCGACAAGACCCATCCCGGGATGAGCAGAACGCTCATCACCGCGTGATACCCGGTGGTGGAGTTGATCCACCAGGCCATTGCGAAGCCGACGCCGGTCATCGCGAGCGCGCTCAGGATCATCACCGCGGCGAGAAGGGGCCAATCCACCGCGGCAAGGCGAACCTGGGCAAGCGGAGCGAGCAGGAGGAACAGGCTGGCCTGCAGCAGCGCGATCAGCGTGGAGCCTGCGCTCTTTCCCGCCACCACCGACCAGCGCGAGCCCGGACCCGCCAAGACGCACTGCAGAAATCCCTCTCGCCGATCCTCGATCACAGTGATGGTCGCAAAGATGGTTGAAAAGAGCAGCACCATGGTCACCACGCCGGGAAAGAAGAACTGCTTGTACGCCAGCCCCTGCGCGCTCCTCAGCTGAAACGAGCCGCCGAAACCCGATCCGAGGACGAGCCAGAACACGATCGGCTGCGCGAGAGCGCCGACCACCCTGAACCGCTGCCGGAAAAATCGGACGACGTCGCGGCCGGCGAGAACCCGCACCGTGGCGAGGTTCAATCGGAATCGGGAGGGTACGGATTCCAAGGTCACAACGCTCACGCCGCCCTTCCCTTCCGAGCGGGCTGCGGCGTCGGCTGGTCCGCGCCCAGCGAATGACCGGTGAGCTTGAGAAACACGTCCGCCAGCGTCGGACGACGGAGGCTGACCGAATTCAAGCGGCCAGCGGGAAAGGCCTCGACCAGGCGCGGGATCAGCGCGTGTCCTTCCCGCCGTTCAACCTGGATCCGACCGTCCACCAGCGCCCCGGCGAGCTGAAATCGATCGCGGAGAATCCGCCTGATTTCTTCCGGCGCCTCGGCCTCGATGGTTATTACGTCGCCGCCCATCCGCGCCGCGAGCGCCGGTGGCGAGTCGAGAGCCACCAACCTGCCTGCATCGAGGATGGCAAGGCGATCGCACTGCTCCGCCTCCTCGGGTCGGTGCGTGGTCAAGAGGACGGTCAATCCGCTGACCTTGCGCAGCGACTTTACGTGGGCCCAGAACTTGCGGAAGGAAGCTTCATCCAGGCCCTGCGTCGGCTCGTCCATCAGAAGCACCTGCGGTTGGTGCACCAGCGCGCGGGCGAGCTCGAGGCGGCGGCGCATTCCTCCCGACCAGCCTTCGACCTTCTCCGCAGCGCGATCCGACAGCTCGATCAGCTGGAGCATTTCCTCGGCGCGCGCAGTGGCTCGCGGTCGCGGCAAGCCGTACAGCGTCGCGCCCAGAAGAAGATTCTCTCGAGCGGTGAGCTGATCATCGAGGCTGCCGCGCTGAAATACAACGCCCATTCGCGCGCGCAGCGCTGGATCGTCCAGCGACAGCTCGCGGCCGTTGAAGTAGACGCGCCCCGCATCAGGCCGAAGGATGCAAGCGAGGATCTGGAAGGCAGTGGATTTGCCCGCTCCATTGGGGCCAAGCAGCCCGAAGATCTCACCGGAGCGCACCTCGAGCGAGAGCCCTGCCAAAGCGAGTCGGCTTCCGAATCGGCGCGACAAGTCGCTGACCTTGAGCAGTGCGCCTGTGGCGGCCTGCGCAGCATCCTCGCCGGCGAGGGCGGCGCTGGTGGTTTTTACCGCAGCATCCATCTGCTTACCCGCGTCCCGCCATCGATCCAGAGCGCGGTGAACAGACCCGCCATGTAGAGCAGCGAGACATAAAAAAGTTGTCGAGCCCAAGCGGAGCCAAGCCGGCGCCAGAAACCATAACAGCCCATCCCCAGAAATCCGGCGCCGAGGACCAGCGCCGAGGCGGCGTAGATCGGCCCGGCCACCCTCAATGGGTAGAGCGCGAACGCCACCGGAACGAGCACTGCGCAGAACGCCACGATGTGCGCGCGCGAGACGGCGTCGCCCCTCGAGAGCGGAAGCGATTTGAGCTCCGCCGCCGCGTATTCGTCTTTGCAGAAGAGTGCAATGGCGACGAAATGTGGGATTTGCCAGAAGTAGAGGATAGCGAAGAGCACCAGAGCAGGCGCTCCGATTGAGCCCGTCGCTGCGGTCCACCCCATCAAGGTCGGCATCGCGCCCGGGATGGCGCCGACGAACATCGCCGCCCAGGTTCGCGCCTTGAGCGGCGTGTACGCGAAAACGTAGAGGGCGAACGAGCCCAGGCCAAGCAAGGCGGTCAGAGAGTTGGTTGCCAGTGCCAGCGCGGGGAGCGAGATGGCCGCGAGCGAGATCGCGAACCAGAGCGCAACGGCCGGATCCATTCGCCCGGCGGGTAGGGGCCGATTGCGGGTTCGCTTCATGCAGCGATCCACGTCTCGCTCCAGGTAGCAGTTGAGCGCATTGGCCGCGGCGATGATCCCCGCCGTCGACAGAAGCGCCGCTGCCGCGCGCGCCGGCGAAAGCGATGTAGGGGCGAGCCACATGCCTCCAGCCATGGTGAACAGCACCAGGCTCGACAGCCGCGGCTTGGTCAGGGACAGCAGATCCGACGCCGTGGTCGAAAGGGAAACGGCGCCAGTGCTCACGCGGTCTCCATCGAAGCGCCCGCTTCGCGCCCAAGGCCGACCGCGGAGAGCGCGGGAGGCGCCGAGGGGCAGGCCAGCCAATAAATCCCGACCAGATTCGCCAGCAGCGCCGCTCCGAGCGAGGAATGCACGGTCATCGTGATCAGCTCGCGCGAGGCCAGGATCGTCGCGATACCCAGGCCGATTTGCACCACCACCAACACCGCAGCCAGCACCGCCGAGGCGCGCAATGCAGGCGTGCCAACTCGCTTCCGTAGGATCGCTGCGGCGAGGGCGATCACCGCGCCGGCGACAAGCACGCCACCCAGGCGATGGAGCATGTGCACTTGCACCCCGAGGTGCGCATTCAGCGGCCAAATCTTGCCGAGGCAGAGTGGAAAATCGAATCCGCAGGCCAGTCCCCCTCGGGTATGCCGCATCACCGCCCCAATGCAAACCTGAAGATAGGCAAGGGCGATCACCGGGAGAATCCACCGCTGCAAGCGAGCTCGCGTTTCGAATGCGATGGCCTTCGCTCGGAAGCCCGGCATCCGCTGCCAAGTGAGGAAGGCCAGTGACACGACGGTGCAAAAGAAAGCCATCGCGGTCGCCTGGTGCACTGACGAGACCCAAGCCGGAAGCGCCAACTTAACCGTCAGCGCACCGAGGAGCGCCTGGGCGACTACCAGCACCGCGGCTGCGGCAGCGAGGCGCTTCAGCACTCGGTCTTCCCGGCGCCGCCGGAAGATGACTGCGGCCAAGACGAAGGTCATCGTCGCCACGGCAGATGCGACGAGCCGGTGCGTGTGCTCGAACTGCTTGCCGTCCACCATCTTCGGAATCAGCTTGCCCTCGCAAAGCGGCCAATCGGGGCAGGCCAAACCCGACTCGGTGGTGCTGACCAGGCCGCCGGCAATCAGCAGGCAAAATGTGGCAACCGCAGTGGCGACGGCGAAATGATGAAGGCGCATGGTTTCTCGGACGCTCTTTAGAAACGGCCCTCCATATATCCCGGAGGGCCGCATCCACTTCAAGCCTGGCTCGCCGAAAACGACGCGATTCGCGTTTGCGCTAGGACTTCTTGTCCGAGAAGTCGAACTTGGCCTGCGCCGGCTTTCCTTCGGTCACCGTCACCTGCTGCGTCTTGGTCCCGAGCTTTTCGTGCCACGCCTCGACCGTATAGGTGCCGGCCGGAACGTCCTTGATCTGGAAGGTTCCGTCTTCCTTCGTCACCGCGAAGTAGGGATTCTTGTTCATGACGACGAATGCAGCCATCCACGGGTGTACGTCGCACTTGAGCTTCACCACGTCCTCGGTCTTGGGGAGCGGCTTTTCGATCGCCGCTGAACCGGGCGGCTGCGCCTGGTTGAACAAGGTCTTGGTTCCCTCGTAGGTGTGGACATTGTGCAGGGTGGGGTCCTCGTTTTGGACCTTGATCTTCTGCCCCTCCACCGCTCCTTGGACGCGGGGCCGGTACATGCAGTCTTTCTGACCGACGACGACGTCTTCCGCCGGCGCCTTTCCGGCGGGCGCGGTCTTCACGCGCACCAGCACGTTCTGCAGCTCCTTACCGCTCTTGCTCAAGAGGATTGACTCATCGTTGAAGTCCTTCTTTGCGCAGACCGGGTCGGACTTGCGGTTGAGCTTTTGCGGCTTGGGAGGCGTCCCACTGAAGCTGACGGTGCCCTCGATCGCGCCAGCGAATGCAAGTCCGGAGGCGAGTACCATAGCTCCGGCGATCGCCGCGGTGATTCTTTGCGTGCTCATCGTGTCTTGCTCCTTTTAAATTAATCGGCAGCCCAGCATCCGAACGCCCACCGGTGCTGAGCTTTCGAAACGCGGGCGCACCTTAGATCACTCCCCTTAGCTGTCAACGTCAGACGCGCCGCGCAACAGCGATCGGCGGCAGATGTTTCTTGATCAGCGTCAACAGGGTTGCTCCGTCCAACAACTCGACCGGCGCTCCCTCGGCAGCCGCGCGGGCTTCCGGTGAGAAGTCGCCGCCGGTAGCCACCAGCGCTTTCCCGGCCATCTCGGCGCGGGCAGTATCCAGAGCGACCCGGACTTCATCCTCGCCCACCGTGCCCTGTGGCGGATGCGCGATGCCCCGCACGTAGATTCGGCCTCCAGTAATCGGAGTCGGGTTCACCGCAAACAAGTCCACCACGCCATCGCCGACGCGAGTGTCCTGCACTTCATACTTGAGCTCTCCAAACAGCATGGTCAACAGCCGCGCCAGCTCATCGGCCTCCAAACGCGAGATCCAACCGTGGGCCAGGCTACGGGACGATCCGTTTCCGCCCCCGTCCGCCGAATCCCGCTGTCGCGGCGAGGTCAGCGAGATGAGCAGGATGACGATGAACCCCAGGGCTAGGCCAGCAATGGCCACGATGACGACCATGGGTCATCATTTATTCCCAAGCGGAAGAGCGAACCACGAGAAATTCGATTTATTGCCCCAGCCGCTGAGCTTCAGCGGCGAATTCGCCGCGTGGATCGCGCTTGAGGTACTCCTGCGCGGTGGTGCGCGCCTTGTTTGTCTGTCGCGCGTCGGACGCCAAAAAGCGCGCATAGTAGAAATACGCGGGCGAATACTCCTCGTCCGCGTTGAGCGCCTTCTGGTAGATATCATCGGCCCTCGCGCGCTCCCCCTTCTCCTCGTACACCCGCCCCAGCTCGGAGTATGCCGCGGCCAGCTTTGCCGGCTGCCCCACGTACTCGAGCACTGCCTTCTCCAGCGCCTCGGTCGCCTTGGCGTAGTCCTTGCGCTCGCGGTAGATGGTGCCCATTGCCAGGCGGGCCTCCGGGTTACGCGCCTTGGGATCGCTTACCGCTCGCGAGTACTGGGTCAGCGCTTCGTCAAGCTTGCCTTGACGACGGTACGCGTTTCCCAACATCACCAAAAGCTTGGGACTGTCGCGCACCGTCTTCAGCGCGTTGATCAGCGCGTCTTGCGCGTCCTTCTCGCCGCCCGGCTTTTGCATCAGCGCCCGGGCCAGCTCGACGTAAAAATGCGCGCGGGTCGGGTCCATCCTGATCGCCTGGCGGATCTCGCTCACCGCCGGATCCACCCGTTGTTCGAACAACAGCCGGCGGCCCTTGATCAGGTGCAGCTCAGGATTGTTGCGGTCCAGCGCGAATCCCGTCTCCTCGGCTTTGAGCATCTCCGATTGCGCCCGCGTCCTGTCCACCGGGACGCCGGTGATTTCGGAGAGCTGTTTTTGGTCAGCCGACTTGTATTCGGGCAGCTCCGAAGAAACGCGAGAGATGAGCAGCGAGCGGACCAGGTGCGCCGTGGCGAGTTGGCGAGGCGAGGGCGGTGGATCTGAATCGATCAGCTTGCGAATCGCCTTCGAAGCGATGGTGTATTCGGGACGGTCCTGCTGAAGAATCAACAGCGCCTTTCCGAGGAGCGAATCGGGATGATCCTTTTCGTAGCGCAGCGCGAACTCGAAGTTCTTCGCCGCCTCATTGTCCTGGCCCCGGCGCCGGTAAAGCGTTCCCAGCGCAGCGTAGATGCGCGCATCGTCTGGGGCGAGCGACTGCGCGGTTTCCAAGCTCTCCCGGGCGTGTTCCAGATCGCCTAAGTTCATCTGGATTAGGGCGAGGGTGAGGTACATCAAAGAGCTCTTCTTGTTCTCGGCATCGAAGCTTCGGACCCGCTGCTCTAGATCGCGGAGCGCTTGCCCATCATTGCCGGAGTAATGCTTGATCAGCGCGTCGGCCGCGTAGAGGTGGGAGCTGATCTCGCCGCCGCGCTTGGCGGCTTCCAGATGCTCTTGGGCAAGCTTGCGCGCCTCATCCCCTCCGCCGTGCTCGCCCCAGCGAACGGCGAAGGCGTAGGCAAGGTAGCCGTGCGCCGCGGTGGAGTTGGGATCCAATTCCAGCACCTTGTCCGCGGCGGCGCAGGCGCGCTTGTATGAGTCGTAGCTGTCGTGGCGCAGCTGTTCAGCGGCGTTGGCAAGATTCTTCTTGATCTCGCGATTGCGCTGCGCCTTCCAGCGACCCCACAAGAAGTAGCTGCCCCCGGCGAGTGGAATCGCCAGCAGAAGCGCGATGGCGACAGTCCTTCGCGGGTGCGAGCCTTGCAAGATCGGCCGATGCCTGTCGGAGGTCACCTCCTCCTCGAGCGGCGACCGGGCTCGCGGCGCGGAGAATCGTTCCTGGCTGCTTGGGAGCTCGCCCGCGCTTGCTCCGTTGGATGGGCGCGCCGCGGCGGGCGCAGGAGCACCCCCGCGGGCAGTTACCTGCGGAGGTTGGGGCAAGCTCGATTGACGCGCTTCCGCGGCCGCTCGGCCAGGAGCGGCTCGGGCACCTTGTTGCGCTGGAGCCAGCACCGGTGGCGCCGCACGGGGCGGTTCGATCTTCCACTGCGCCATCACGGCGGTCGTTTCCGAGTCCTCAGAATCGATTTGGTACGCCTTGATCAGATTCGCCCGACCGGGCTCTGTCTCCCCCAGCTTCAGCTGCAGATCCCCCGCGGCGCGAAGCGCGGCCTTGTCGTTCGGCGCCACCTGGAGAGCCCCCAAAGTCTCTTCCAACGCCTTCCGATCTTTCCCCTGTTGCTGGTAAACGCGCGCGAGCAGAAGCCTGGGTTCAGCCTCATTCGGGTGGGCCTTGACGCCCTTTTTGCAGACGACCATCGCCTCCATGAAACGACCCACTGCGAGATACGCTTCGGCGAGCGGCTTGTATGCGTTCGAGGACGGATCCGTCGCGAACGCATGCTCCAGCTTCGCGAGCTCGGCCGGGCTCAGCGGTTTCGTTGGGGGGCTTGCCATCGCTGTGGAGGAAGTCTCTTTTATTGCATCCGCTCTGAAGCCAGTCAAATGCACCACAAGTGCGACATCTCGTATCCTTGACACCGAATTTGCCCTTCGCTATCCCAGCGCAAGCCCCGAAAAGCCCACACGCGGAACCGAAGGTCTCGGGGGTGTAGCTCAGTTGGGAGAGCGTCGCGTTCGCAATGCGAAGGTCGTCGGTTCGATCCCGTCCACCTCCATGAAGGGCCTTGCTGATCAACAGTAAGGCTCTTCACCTTTCTGCGAAGTTGCGAATTCTCGGAGGGCTCCTCGTGTTATTCGGAAGGAATGAACAGACAGCCGACTGGAGAGCTTTCGTTCTTTGCACGCCTATGGATGGCGTTGGCGATCTTTTTCCGGGTGCTCTTTCACCGTGAATTTGCGCGGCGGATCCAGCCCGCGCTCGCGGACTCGAAGGAGCCCGCTTCTCTGGTTCAAGCGACCAGCTCGCCGCCTCAGAAATTGCATGCCTCCGGGCTCTTTCTCCTCTCGTTGCTGCAGCGCGAGGGGCGGCTGATCGACTTCCTCGAAGAGGACGTCACCTCCGCCGGGGACGCCGAGCTCGGCGCGGCCGCGCGCATCGTCCATGAAGGTTGCCGCAAGGTCCTGAATCAATACTTGCCGCTGAAACCCGTGCTCGGAGCACCCGAAGGAACGACGGTCACCATTCCCCCGGGATTCGACGCGAATCGCATCCGACTGGTGGGAAACGTCGCCGGGAGCCCACCCTTTTCAGGCTCCCTCAAGCACCACGGCTGGGTGACGAACGACGTTCGCCTGCCGAGCGTTCCTGACGCCCTGGACACCACCGTGCTTGCGCCGGCGGAGGTAGAGCTCTCTTGAGCGGCGGTCGGGTAAGTGCATACGCGATAGGCGTCGACCTCGGAACCACGCACAGTGCGCTTTCGTACTTCAATCTGCGCGAAGGAAGGCCGCGGGGCCACGCCCAGTCGGTGCTGCCTGTTCCGCAGCTCACCGCGCCGGCGACGGTAGAGGAAAAGCTCCTGCTTCCGTCTTTTCTCTACCTGCCCAATCCCCACGAGTTTCCGCCGGAAGCGCTCGCGCTCCCCTGGGACAAGGACCGCCGGGAGATCGTCGGAGAGTTCGCCCGGGCTCACGGATCCAAGGTGCCGGCGCGGCTGGTGGCCTCGGCAAAAAGCTGGCTGTGCCACCCGGGCATCGATCGAAAGAGCGCGCTGCTGCCATGGCAAGCGCCGCCCGAAGTCCATCAAATCTCCCCGCTCGACGCATCGGCAAAATACCTCCGCCACTTGCGCGAGGCGTGGGACTACAAGTTCGGAGCCGCGCAAGGTTCAGACGACTTATCCCTGTCGAATCAAGAGGTGATCATCACCGTTCCGGCGTCGTTTGACGCCGCCGCGCGCGAGCTCACGCTGGATGCTGCCCAAAAAGCCGGCCTGCCTGCAGTGACGATGATCGAGGAGCCACAGGCGGCGCTCTACGCTTGGCTCGAAACCGCCGGCGAATCCTTCCGGAAGCGCGTGGGGGTGGGCGAAGTCATCTTGGTGGTGGACGTGGGAGGAGGCACCACGGACTTCTCGCTGATCTCCGTCGGCGAGCGAAACGGGGAGTTGGATCTGCAGCGGCTGGCCGTCGGAGATCACATCCTGCTCGGGGGCGACAATATGGACCTTGCCCTCGCGCACGAACTCAATCAGCGGCTCGCGGCCGATGGCCGAAGGCTGGACCCGATTCAGTTCAGAGCTCTGACCTACTCTTGCCGCCAGGCAAAAGAGCAGCTGTTCGCGAACGCCGACCTTTCGGAAATGCCGATCGCCATCCCCGGCCGAGGGTCGTCCCTGCTCGGAGGAACGGTGCGCACCGAGCTTCGCCGCTCGGATGTCGACGAGCTGCTGACAAGCGGTTTTTTCCCCGAAACGAAGGTCGACGAGCTTCCGCAGATGGCGCGCCGAACGGGGCTGGCCCAGATCGCGCTGCCCTATGCGCAGGATCCCGGAGTTACCCGCCACCTGGCGAGCTTCCTCAACCGGCAGGCCCGCGCGCTTGCGAATTCTGCCGATGCGCCGGCCGGCCTCAAGGGGGCTGCCTTCGTCCATCCGACTCACGTCCTTTTCAACGGCGGCGTGTTCAAGGCGGACCCGTTGAAGAAGCGGCTGCTCTCAGTGCTCAATGCCTGGCTCGCTGCCGATGGCGCCGGCCCGGTGAAGGAGCTCGAGGGCGTAGACCTGGACCTGGCCGTGGCGCGCGGCGCCGCATACTACGGCTGGGTCCGCCAGGGGCACGGCCTGCGGATTCGAGGGGGCACGGCCCGCTCTTACTACGTGGGCGTGGAATCGGCGATGCCCGCCGTTCCCGGAAGACCGCCGCCGGTGCGCGCGATCTGCGTCGCTCCGTTCGGCATGGAAGAGGGAACTGAAGCGGACATTCCGCCGACGGATTTCGGGCTCGTGGTCGGCGAGCCCACTCGCTTCAGGTTTTTCTCCTCATCCGTTCGCCGAGGCGACGTTGTGGGCCAGTTCGTCGACGACGCGGAGGACAGCGAGGAGCTTGAGGAGCTTGCTCCGATCGAGACCGCGCTGCCCCGACTACCGGGAAAGGAAGGGGGCTTGGTTCCGGTGAACCTTCAAGCGGCGGTGACCGAGCTGGGTTCGCTTGAGCTGCGATGCCTGGAGAGAGGCGGGCCCGGTCGCTGGAAGCTGGAGCTCAGCGTGCGAATGAAGGAATAGCCGGGCAGGTCTGGGGAGATGTACTGCGTCGGAATCGATCTGGGCACCACGAATTGCGCGCTGGCTTTCGCAGATCCGGAGACGCGAGTCGTCGCTGATTTTGGAGTTCTGCAGCTCGTCCGTCCCGGAGAAGTTGCTTCACGCCCGCTACTGCCCTCCTTCGCCTACGTCCCCGGCGCCGAGCTGCCATCCGCGCTCTCGCAGCTCCCGTGGGCTCCAGGACACCCGTTCGTGGTGGGCGAGCTCGCCCGCTGGCAAGGAGCGCGCGTTCCGGGGCGTCTGGTCAGCTCTGCGAAGAGCTGGCTTTGCCATTCGGGTGTCGATCGCTCGGCGCGAATCCTTCCCTGGGGTGCCCCGGAGGAAGTGGCCAAGATGTCTCCAGTCGAAGCTTCTTCAATGCTGCTGTCGCACCTCGCCCAGGCATGGTCACACGCCCACCCCGGACAGCCTCTGGCCGAGCAGGAAGTTGCGATCACCGTGCCCGCCTCTTTCGATGAGGTAGCTCGGGCCCTAACGGTCGAAGCGGCGCGACGGGCCGGGATAGAGAAGCTCACCTTGCTCGAGGAGCCCCAGGCCGCCTTCTACGATTTTGCGAGCCGACGCAGCGCCGATCTGGCGAGAGCGCTGGAGGGAATTCGGTTGGTGCTCGTGATCGACGTCGGGGGCGGCACGACCGACTTCACACTGCTCCACGTTGCCGCAACGCCGGACGGACCCGCGCTGCGCCGGATCGCGGTGGGCGATCACCTGATGCTCGGCGGCGACAATATGGATGCGGCACTGGCCCGCAGGGCGGAGGAGAAGCTGCTCGAGCGGGGGCGCAAGCTCGGAGCGGGTCAGTGGGTGCAGCTCACGCTGGCCGCGCGCGAAGCAAAGGAACGGCTGCTGGCCGCCGGGGCTCCCGAACGAGAGGCGTTGAGTGTGGCAGCGGAGGGCAGCCGCCTGCTGACCGGGATCGCATCGACCGAGATGACCGCCTCCGAGGTCGCGCAGCTGGTGCTCGACGGCTTTTTTCCACGCACCGGCCCGAAGGACGAGCCACAGCGCGCGGCACGCATCGCGCTCCAAGAGCTCGGTTTGCCCTATGCCCAGGACCCCGCGATTACGCGGCACCTGGCGGCCTTTCTCCGCGCGCACGCTGAAGCGGCATTCGCCTCGTTGGGAGAGACGAGGGCAGCTGATGCGCTTCCCCGCCCTGATGCGATCCTGCTGAACGGCGGTGTTTTCAACTCGCCGAAGATCGCCGAACGCCTCGTCGACGTCGTCTCCTCTTGGTGGCCCGCGCAGCCTCGGATTCAAGTCCTGCAGCACCAGTCGCTGGATCTCGCGGTGGCCAGAGGAGCCGCACATTATGGGCTGGTGCGCCGCGGGCTCGGCCGTCGCATTGGAGGCGGCGCAGCGAGGGCCTTCTACGTTGGGCTCGAAGCGCAAAACGATCGCGGCGAGGAGTTGGCCGTGTGCTTGATTCCGCGCGGTTTCCAGGAAGGCGAATCCGTCGATCTCGGCCAACGCTCATTCGCGCTTACGCTCGGATGCCCAGTTCAATTTGCGCTCTACTCGACTTCTTCGGATCGAATCGACAAACCCGGCGCTTTGACGTCGATCGCCGAGGACTTTCGTCAGCTGCCGCCGATCCACACCATTCTGCGCGGCACGGCGGCCCGTGCTGCCGCCTTGCCAGTTCACTTGCGCGCCACCCTAACTGAAATCGGAACGCTCGAGCTGTGGTGCGTGTCCAACCTCTCCGATGAGCGATGGCGTCTGGAGTTCGAGCTTCGCGCCGGCGCGGCGACCGAGCATTTGGCGGTGGTGGAATCAATGCCCGCTCGCTTCAGCGAAGCGCGAGAGTGGGTAGACCGATTCTTCGGACACAAACCCCTGCCGATCGGTCCCAGGGACGTGAAGCAGCTGGGCCGGAACTTGGAAAAAGTCTTGGGTCCGCGCGAGAGCTGGCGCGTTCCCGTCCTTCGCGAGCTTTGGAGTGCGCTCTACGCCGGCGCGGCCAAGCGGAGGCGTTCGGTGGATCACGAGCGCGTTTTTTTCAACCTGCTCGGATACGCTCTGCGGCCCGGATTCGGATATCCGCTCGATGAATGGCGCTCGGGGCAGAGCTTCCAGCTGTTCTCTCAAGGTGTTCAGTTCCACGCGGAAAAATCGGTCTGGACGGAGTTCTGGGTCCTTTGGCGACGCGCGTCGGGCGGGCTGGGCGAAGAAGAGCAGCTTAGCCTGTGGACTTACCTAAAGCCGCATCTCGCTCGTCGGGTTCCTCTGGGCGGTGCCCAGCCGGCCAGTAAGCCGAAGGGCATACAGCCTGAGGGCCTCGACGAAATGGTGCGGACCGCGGCATCACTCGAGCATCTGCCCCCGCGCGAGAAAAGCGAGCTTGGCGGTTGGATCGCGCAGCGCCTCCAAGAAAGTGCGGGTGGGGGTCCCTGGGCCTGGACCTTGGGCCGCATCGGCGCTCGGGTTCCGGTGTATGGGAGCGGGCACAAGGCCGTGCCAGCCTCGCAGGCGGCGGAGTGGCTGCGTTTGCTCGTGGAGCTTGGAGTTGATCGGATTGATGGCGCTGCCTTTGCAGTCGCGCAGCTGGCGCGACTGAGCGGAGATCGAACGCGGGACCTCGACGAGGAAGCGCGAAGCGCAGCGCTCGATTCGCTCCGCGCGGCGCGGGCTCCCGAGTCGTGGCTGCGGATGATCAGCGAGGTCGTGGCGCTCGATGTTGCGGATGAGGCGCGAGCGCTCGGGGACACGCTGCCCGCCGGGCTTCAGCTCGTCGGGTGAGTTGTCGCGACGGGCAGGTACCTCCGGCCCCGGGCCTAGAGCCAAAACGGTCCTTCATCGGTTTCTCTAGCCATGTAAGCTGCAGGTCGTGTTCCCGAGCGAACCCGAGCTCACGGCACTGGAGATTGCGAGGTTCTGAGGTCATGCCCAAGCCCAAGGTGTTCGTCACCCGTTGCCTTCCGGGCGACCTGCATCTTTCACTCGGCGGTGCCACTGAGCTCGCCTTTTGGAGTGAACCCCTTCCGCCCTCGCGCGAAGCTCTCTTGGCCGCAGTTGCCGAAGTCGATGGGCTGCTCACGCTGATCACCGATCGCGTTGACGAAGAGCTGCTGCGGCGCTCGCCCAAGCTGCGCATCGTCAGCAACATGGGCGTTGGCGTGGACAACATCGACGTCGCCGCGTGCACCGCTCGCCGCATCCCGGTGGGAAACACCCCGGGAGTTCTGACCGATGCCACCGCCGACTTGGCGTTCGCATTGTTGCTCGCCGCCGCCCGCCGCCTGGCCGAGGCCACTCACTTCGTTCAGCAGGGGAAATGGAAGACCTGGGATCCCAATCTCTTGCTCGGTCGGGACGTCTACGGCGCGACCCTCGGCATCGTCGGTCTGGGGAAAATTGGCCAAGCGGTGGCGCGGCGCGCCCGCGGCTTTGGGATGCGAATCCTTTACACCGGGCGAGAACGAAATCCTGACGCGGAAGCCGAGACGGGCGCGCGCCATACCTCAAAGGAGGTCTTGCTGCGCGAATCGGACTTTGTGTCGCTGCACGTGCCGCTGAGCCCGCAGACGCGCCACTACATCGGCAGGGCCGAGCTGCAACTGATGAAGCCCACCGCGATCCTCGTCAACACCGCGCGAGGCCCAGTGGTCGACCAACGCGCCGTGCTGGAGGCGCTCGCGCTCGGGCGGCCGGGCGCGGTGGCGCTCGATGTCACCGACCCCGAGCCAATCGCGCCGGACGATCCGCTGCTCAAGCTGCCCAACGCAATCGTCATCCCCCACTTGGGAAGCGCCACCGACCAAACGCGCGCGAAGATGGCGCAAATGGCAATCGACAACCTCCTCGCCGGGCTCGAAGGAAGGAGGTTGCCCAACTGCGTCAACCCAGAGGCCTACCGGTAAGTCGCTCGCCCGCAGGCGGAGGCTCATCCGGCGCTCAAGTGCCGGGCCGCGCCTAGGTGTATTCGCGCGAGATTACTTCGCCTGGGCGCGCGGGCCCGAGCAGCAACCCCAGCGCGTCCATGATGATCGATTTCTGCAGGGATGGTTCGTTGGGACGCCCGAGGGAATGGCCGGCGACGAACCCACGCGGCGCCAGCGCCCTGGGCGGGCGGGCCTGCGCGCTCTCCTCGGGCTCCACGGTGATCAGCACGGTGGGAATGCCGATCATCTCGATCGTTCTCTGCACCGTGACCACGGTGCGGTGACAGAGCCGTCAGCCGCCGGTGAGCAGTACCGCGCTCGGGCGCACCCGCTCGACCTCTCTGACCAACGCGGGAATCGTCGATTGGCGCAGCTCGCGAAGCGCCTGGCTGAAGCCCATGGAGAAGTGCTTGTCAGCCACCCCGGCAATGCGCTGCTCGCGCGCGAGCTCGCGAAGCCGGTCGAGGGGGAACACGCAATTGAGATCGCGGTCCACGCAGTCGTGGTCGTAGTGGGCGTCGTCGTAGGTAAGCTCGGCAACCGGCTTCGATCCCTCGATTACCCGATACGTGTTGTCGCCCTCGACGTTGAAGGGGCGGTCATCCCGTTGACGCACTGAGGCGGTGGTGACCAGGCAGATCGTCACCTCCTCGAGCTTTCCCCGAAACGGCGTGTAGGGAATCGCGTAGCGCGAAAGCTCGAGGGGAGTTTCGCTCATCGGATCGGCACTCCGCTATTTCAGCTTGTCCAACGCGGCCATGATCTTATCGGTCGGCGGCTGCTCCCCGATGGCGTGGATATCGATGTACCGGATGATCCCCTCTTTATCGACCACGAAGATCGCTCGTTCGGTCGTCCCGGACCCGCGCAGAACTCCGTACTGGGCGGCGACGTAACCGTACGGCCAATTGTCGCTCAAGAGCGGATAGGACAAGCCGCCCATCGACTTCGCCCATGCCTCGTTGCTGAATACTTGATCGATCGAGATGCCCAGGACCTGGGCATTGCGCCGCTCGAACTCGGAGAGATCCTCCTCGTACGAGGGCATTTGGACCGTTCAAACGGGGGTGAAAGCGGCCGGGTAGAATGCGATCATCACATTCTTCTTGCCGCGATAATCACTCAACTTCAACTTCTTCGTGGGGCCACCTTTGCCCGCCCCATCGCCGGTCGCGGTCAGCTCGAAATCAGGCGCTTCTTCCCCGACCGAGAGCTTCCACACCGGTCTTTTCGGTGGTGCCATTTTGAACTCCATTCCGCAGGTTAGTTGCTCGAAGCGATTTGAATGTACTCGGGAGCCCGCTCGATGCAATCCTAAATGCAGGCGGTCACTCCGTCTGCAATCCGACATTCGCTGGTTGTCGGGAGGCGATCGTGCTACAAGCTCACCTCCCGGAGGCCAATGATGCCCGTTGGAGCACAGACCGGCGTCGCCATTCTGGAAGACCACCGCGTGATGCTGGAGAGCCTCGCCAGCGTGCTTGAAACTTCCGGCTTCAACGTCCTCGCCCAGACTGGAGATCCGACGTCATTCCTCGCCAGTATGGCGGAGAATCCGCCGGACGTGGCGATCATCGACCTCACCCTTGAAACAGACGACGGCGCCGCTCCGGTCGATGGGATCACCGTGCTCAGGGAACTGCGCGAGTACCACCCGAACATCAAGACCCTGGTGCTGTCTGGCTCGAGGACTCCGGAGGTTGTGGCGCGCTGCTACAGCGAGGGCGCCGGAGGCTATCTGTACAAGCTGACCGCGAGTTGCAACTCGGTATTGGCCGCGGTTCAGGCCGTCGCCGATGGCAAGCGGCTCTTCCCTTTCCAATTCCTCGAGGAAAGCCTCAAGCCGAGCGAAGCGCGCGCCCCGGTGCCCAACGTCCTGGGAAAGCTCACCAGCCGCGAGCGAGAGGTGTTGGGACACGTGGGAAGCGGAGCGGACAATCTCAAGATTGCCTCGTTGTTGAAAATCACCGAGCGAACCGTCAAGGCGCACATCTCCAGCCTGTACCGCAAGCTTGGCCCAGAAAACCGCGTCGAGCTTGCATTGCTGGCGCGTCAGCTCGGGGTGCGAGCGGCCCACGAGAGATAGCGCGAGGGAAACTTCCGCGGCCCCCGCGAAGATCTCGATCAGCTCAAGAGGAACGCAACCGAACGACGATTATCCCTTGGTCTCCGTTTTTGCCTTCATCGAATCGCCCCAGCCGCCCTCCATCATCGACTTGATCATCCATTTGCCGTCTTTCTGAATCACCAAACTCGACGACCGAACGTTCATCGTCTGCTTGCCCATGGTCATGCTCGCGTTGTCGTGGACAATGGCCATGTCGTCGGTGAGGAAGTCGTACTTGCGATTGTGCTTCACCTTGATGTCCTTCATGCCCGACATGTTCTTCATCGCCTCGGTCATGTTGGTCATGTACATCTCCTTGGTCCAGCTCTCGGTGTATACGGTCCCCTTCGAGTCGTCGGTGACCATGTAGACTGGGAAATCGACCATCGACGCAGTTGCCGCGAGGTCGCCCGTCTTCCAGGCATTGTCTATCTTCGTGAGCATCGCCTCGATGCCCTTTTTGTCCTCGTGAGTCACCTTCCGCGGCGTCCAAGCGCCCATCCCGGTGCTCTTCGCTCCCATTCCCTTATCGTTCATCGTTCCCGGTTTGGCATTCATGGTTTCGGGCGCCTTGCTGGTGTCGCTCGGCGGCGTCTGAGCCAACGCGACCCACGCGAACAGGGAAACGGCTGCAACGGCGATTCTGGTCATTTTTAGTTCTCCCCTCGGGTCAAACACCCACCCGCAGCGTTAACTCACAGCGCACTCCTGTCAAGAATGTGAGACCGTTCATGGCAGCCCCCGCCCTTGAGCCCTTAGCCGGTGCGATTGCATAGCGATTCGATCGCGTCCGCGGCAGCATTAGCGATACAAGGGCTGCCAAATGATCCCGATCCGGGACACTATACGCTCGCGCACGACGCCGGTGGTCACGATCGCGCTTATCGCGGTGAACGCCTTCGTGTTTCTGCAGGAGCTGAAGCTTGGACCCGACCTGGACCGAGTGGTCGAGGTCTTCGGATTCATTCCCGCTCGCTTCGTGTCCTGGGTTGACCTCGGCGGCTCCCCGCTCGACCCGTGGCGCTTCCTTCCGCTGCTTAGCTCGATGTTCCTGCACGGAGGCTGGGCTCACATCGCCGGGAACATGCTCTACCTTTGGGTCTTCGGCGACAACGTGGAAGACAGCTTCGGTCACCTGCGCTTCTTGTTGTTCTATCTGCTGTCCGGGGTGATCGCGGCGCTGACCCTGGCCCTTTTCAGCCCAAGCTCGATCGTGCCGACGGTAGGCGCCTCGGGGGCCATCGCTGGAGTTCTCGGCGCGTACTTCGTGATGTTCCCGCGAAGCCGAATCGTCACCCTGGTGCCGCTGTTCTTCATCCCCTGGTTCGTGCAGATTCCGGCCCTCGTCTACCTCGGCTTCTGGTTCTTGATGCAACTGCTCAACGGAAGCTTGGAGCTCAGCGCTCGAGCGGGTCTCGCGGGCGGCGTCGCTTGGTGGGCCCACGCCGGTGGATTTGTCGCAGGAATCCTGCTCTCGGTTCCTTTCCGCAACCGCGGCTCCCGCAGCAGATCTCCCGCCTGGCTCGCCTGATACAAATATCAATAAATGGCCGTCAAACCTTGGGTTTTCGGCAGCCTTGACAGTGCGTTTGGAATGGTTTTCCTGAATCATCGCAGTTGATTCAAACAAAACCGGCGCCGGAAGGCGCGCACTATGGAGGTAGAAAAAATGAATACTCGGTGGAATCCATTCAGTCGGACGGAGCTCGTTCCCTTCGGCTCGGCACTGGCGCTGAGCACGGAGTTTGACAATCTGTTTCGAGATTTCGCGAGAGGAGGTTTTTCGCAGCTGACTTCCTCGACCCCCGCCGCGGACATTGTCGAGACACAGAACGCAATCGAGGTAAAGCTTGACCTTCCAGGCCATTCGGCGAAGGACATTGAAGTCAAGCTGGAAGGCGACACGCTCACGATCCAGTCCGAACGCAAGGCGGAGAAAGAGACCAAAGGTGAAAATTACCTGAGAACTGAACGCAGCTACGGCTTGTTCAGCCGCTCTTTTATTCTTCCCGCCTCGGTCGACGGCAGCAAACCGGAGGCCCGTTACGTCAACGGCGTGCTCACCGTCACGCTCCCGAAGGCCGAGACCGCCAAGCCTCGGGTCATCGAAGTCAAGGACTAAGGGCAGGTAGCTCACCCTACCGAAATTCGTAAGCCGGCGCGGCGCTGCGCAGTCAAGGGGCTTGGCTGCGCGAGCGCCACGCTTGCTTCCAGCTTTCCCGAAGCGCCCTGCGTGGGAAGCAAGTCGCTCCTGCAAGGACATTCTGTTTCGGCGTAAGACTTTGTTTTGCCGGGCTGCTGCGCAGTTTGATATTGCAGCCGCGTGCAATTGACCACCACGCTTGGCTCGCTGCCGTGTCGAGTGCTCCAGGCAGGCTCTGGGGTGCGGGAGCTGACCGTGGTGCTCTGCCACGGATTCGGCGCGCCCGGAGATGACTTGGTTCCGCTCGGTGCAGCCTTTTTTGAGCGGCGGCCGGAGCTCGCAGCGCGAGCCCGGTTCGTGTTCCCCGAGGCGCCGCTGTCGCTCGAACAACTTGGATTGCCGTACGGCCGAGCCTGGTGGCAGATCGATCTCGATCGCATCGCCGCTGCTCGGGATGCGGAGTCGATTCGGCGTCTGAGCCAAGACACTCCCGAAGGTTTGCCTCGAGCGAGGCGACTGCTGCTGGGCCTACTCGAGGAGTTGCGCCGTTCGATCGAGGGGCCCTCGAGAATCGTGCTCGGCGGATTCTCTCAAGGCGCGATGGTTGCCACGGATGTCGCCTTGCGCGTGGACGAAGCACCCGCCGCGCTCATCATCTGGTCCGGAACGTTGATCAGCGCGGAGGAGTGGCGCAAGCGAGCGCCCGCCCGCCGCAGCCTGAAGGTCTTTCAGTCCCACGGGACACAGGATCCATTGCTGCCTTTTCAACGCGCCGTCGCACTCCGGGACCTTCTCGTGAAAGCGGGTCTCGAAGTAGACTTTCTCGCTTTCGACGGAGTGCACGCAATTCCCCTCGAAGCTCTGAAGCGAACGGCGGATTTCCTGGTGCACTGCCTTGCTGAGCGCTGATAGAGTCAACCATAGTGAAGGACTTGGCCCAAGCCGTGAACCGCCCCCAGCTCGTCAAGCGCGGCGAAGCAGCGCTCCCACTGGACCGCGCGCTGCTGATGCACATCCACGAGTTGATGGTGGAGGCGCGCATCCTGGAGGAGCGACTCATCCGAATGTACCGCCAGGGGCACGGCTTCTTCTGGATTGGCGGCCCCGGCGAAGAGGCGTTCAACGTCCCGCTCGGCCTGCTGATGAAGAAGGGCCAGGGACTCGATTACGACTATCTCCACGCGCATTACCGGCAGTCGGCGACGATGCTCGCGCTGGGCGAGGAGCCGATCGGCGCGCTGCGCCAGATGAAGAACACTGCCACCGATCCATATTCGGGCGGCCGCAATTTCATCGGTCATTTTTCGAAGCGGCAGTGGAACATCGTCCCGGTCAGCTCGCCGATCGAGGTCCACTACTCCATGGCTCCGGGAACTGCAATCGCCCAGAAGCGCCATGGCGGAGACGGGATCACCATCGTCACCGGCGGCGACGCAGGCACCGCGGAGGGTGATTTCGCCACCTGCCTCAACTGGAGCTCGCGACCAGGCAACGAGCTTCCTATCTTGATCATCGTCACCAACAACAAGTGGGGCATCTCCACCCCCGCTTCCTCCGTCCAAGGTTGCAAGAACATCTCGGACCGCGCCAAGCCATACAACATCCGCTCCAAGACCATCGATGGGAACGATCCGATTGCCTCGTATCGAGAGCTAACCGAGGCGATGGCCTACGTACGCCGGGAGAGAAAACCCTTTCTGCTCGAAGCGATGGTGTCGCGCCTCTACGGGCACTCCTCTGCTTCCGGCGCCAACTTCGTTCCCGACGAGCCCGACTGCGTGAAGTTGTATGAGGCATGGCTGGAGGACAACGGCGTCTTGTCGCGAGCGCAAATGGACGAGGTACACGCCCACTGGACCGCCCAAATCGCCGAGGCGGCGCGCCAGGTGCGAGACGAGCCGCAGCCGAGCCGCGAATCAATCTGGGAGCACATCTTCGCGGAGAAGAAGTAGCGATGGCCAACATGGCACAGGCCATTCGACTGGCGTTGCACTACGCCGAGGAGAACCTCGGCGTTACGGACGTATTCGGCGAGGACGTGGGACCTCCCCTTGGCGGGGTATTCACGACCACCCAGGGTTTGAAGACCGCCTGGAACACTCCTCTCGACGAGCGGGGCATCGTCGGCGCCGCAATCGGGTTGTCCTTGGCGGGCCAGCGTCCGGTGGCGGAGATCCAGTTCTGCGACTATCTGTTCAACGCCATCGACCTGCTGAAGCTCGCCGGCGGCGTGCACTGGTCGTCGAACGGCGATTGGAACCTTCCGATGGTTCTCAAGACCCCGGTCGGCTCCGGAATTCGCGGAGCGATCTACCATTCGCACTCGTTCGACACGACGGCGACCCACCTACCGGGATGGAAGATCGTGATTCCCTCGACACCGTTGGATGCCTACGGCCTGATGATTACAGCTTGCCAGGAGGACAACCCGGTGATGTTCCTCGAGCCGAAGGCACTGCTGCGCCTGCGAGGCGAAGAACCCATCCCCGGGGAGCCAGGGGACGAGCGGAAACTGTCAAAGATGATCGATGCCCCCTTGGGCGATCGCTCGAAGTGGAAGCCGACGTGGCCCGACCTTCAGCCGTATTCTGTCCCGATCGGGAAGGGCAAAGTGGTGCGCGAAGGAAGTGGCGTCACGGTGGTGAGCTACGGTCGGACACAGCCGCTGTGCTTCAAGGCGGCAGCTGCCCTTGCTGAGGACGGCATTGATGCCGAGCTGATCGACCTGCGCAGCCTTTGGCCGTATGACTGGGAGCTGATCAAATCCTCGATCGAGAAGACCGGCCGAGTACTTTTCGTCAATGAAGACACCGAGGTAACGAACTTCGGAGAGCACCTGATCCGGCGCACCATCGAGGAACTGTTTTATCACCTCCTCGCCCCGCCGCGCCTTTTGGCGGGAAAGTTCGTCCCCGGAATTGGCCTGGCCGACAATCTGGAGATGGCTTCCGTTCCCCAGCTCCCTGACGTCACCGAGGCCATCCGCGCCCTCGCTCGCGAGCAGCCTTAAGTTTTTCTGCCGCGCTGCCACGGATTTCCCGGGATTCTGTTGAAGTGGATGTCCGGAGCGCAGGCCCTGCTGTCGCCGGAACGTCGATAGCTCCGTTTCCATTTGATCCCCTGCCAAATCGCGCTATAGCGCGGTGACCGCGAGCGGTAATCGAGCCATAGGAAGGGGACGCGCGTGAAAGTACGCTTCGGTGTAGCTGCGGTTGCTCTGTTCAGCTTGGCGAATCCTTGGGCCCTAAGGACGATGCAGGCGAGGCTCGCTGCCGCGTCGTTGGACCCGGTGGAGGGGGCGGAACTCGAGGGCGAAGGCGATGGCGACGGAATCGAGCCCGCTCCGAACTACGTCCCACCCGAGCCGTTTATCGCCGGTGCGAATCAAGCGGTTACCCTCGACGCGATGGTCGGTCCCAACACTTCGGTGAACAGCCGCGATCTCTGCGGCGGCCGGGGCAACACCCAAAGCGAGACCTCGATGGCCGTTTACGGAGACGTCATCGTGGTGGCATTCAATGACTCGCGCGGTTTCTACTGCCCCAGCCACTCCACGGTGGGGTGGGCGTTCTCGCTCGACGGTGGCCAGTCGTTCGCCGACGGCGGCACCTTACCGGGAGCGCCGATTCTTTGGAGCAACGGCGATCCGCAAGTCGCCGTAGGGCCGGACGGCACATTCTACGTCTCGGGCATCTCGAACAATTTCCGGGGCATGTCGATCAGTCGAGGGACGATCACGCCCGACGGCATTTCGTGGACTGACCCCGTTCAGGCGACGTTTGGCAGTGCCAACACCGACAAGGAAGCACTCGCCGTTGATCAGAACACGGGGACAATCTATATGGCCTACGACGTCGGAACCGCGCGCGTCGAGGTTGTGCGTTCGGATGATCAGGCGGCGAGTTGGACCACGCCCACGGTTTTGCCGACTTACGGCGGAATTGGTGCGTTTCCCGTGGTTGACGCCAATGGGCGCCTCTACGTGACCTGGCTGGTAGGTTGGCCATCGACGAGTCAGTTCGTCGTCAATTCCTACTCCGATGACGGAGGCCAGACGTTCAGCGCACCAGTACAGATTCTCAACGTTTGTCCAATCACTGTCCAGGGTTTCAGTCGAGGCCAGATGCCGGCATTCCCCAGCGTAGCGATCGACCGAAGCGGCGGTGCTTTCGATGGCAGGATTTACGTCACATTCCACAGCGCCTGTAGCGATGTTGCCGGAAACATCTATTTGGCCTCTTCCGACGATGGCGGGCAAACGTGGACCGGCTCGTTCGTTGTTGACGACGTGACCGGGATACATTTTTCTCCGACGGTGAGCGTGGACTCGGCGGGGAACGTTAATGTGTTTTTCTACGATCGGCGGGAGAATCCGGGAACCTCGACCACCAATGTCTACTTTGCTCAGTCGGTCGACGGCGGGGCCTCATTCGCTCCAAATATTCGGGTAACCGAGGTGGCGACGACCTGGGGGTCGATTCCGTCGGACATCACGCCGAACTTCGGCGACTACATGACTTCGCTCAGCGTTGGGACCGACGTGCTGATCACTTGGTCTGACGGCCGAAACGGAGATCCCGATTCGTACTTCGCCCGTTTGACACCCGCGATGATGGCTAATCAGTAATCGATTTGATTTCGGGGGAAACTGCGGTCAGCACGAACAACATTGCCAAACAACAGAGGGAGGACGCATGTTGAGTAAATGGTTGAGAATGGCCTCACCGGCATTGATGGTGCTCCCGGTGATTTTCGTCGGGTCCGACTCCCAGGTGACGACAGGAGAATCGGAAGAGCTGGAAACTCCAGGCGCGATCGACCTCACGCTTCCAGGCAACGACGTTGCAACGAATCAGGTTCTCGGACCGAACCGCCTGGATGCGGCTGTGGGAACGAACATAATGGTCAACGATCGAACGTTATGCCCCAGTGGCCGCGGGAACATTCAGAGTGAAACGTCGGTGGCCGTATGGAACAATTGGGTGCTGGCGGCGTTCAACGACTCGCGCGGCGTGTGCGATCCCGACAATCACGCTGCGGTCGGCTGGGCGCTTTCTTACGACTGGGGCACGACATGGACGGACGGCGGCGGCCTGCCGAACAGCCGCCAGCTCAACAACGGCGACCCATGGCTCGCAGTGGGTCCGGACGGAACTTTCTACCTCACCGGTCTCTACAATGGTTATCAAGGATTCGGCTTCTATCGCGGGACGATCGACGAAGGCGGCGGGTTCACCTGGAACTTTGTGAGGGTAGTCTCCTTCCCGCCCTCGGCCACGCATGACAAGGAAGCCATCGCGGTCGACCAGAATACCGGCAGAATTCATTTGACGTACACCCGGTTCGGCACGCCAGGCGGAATCATGGCTACTTATTCAGATGATCAAGGCGAGACATGGAGCCCCCAAGTGACCGTCTTTAACGGCGGTTCCTTTCAGGGCTCGTTTCCGGCCATCGATGGCCAGGGCAACGTGTACGTCGCGCTGCAGGCCGGCACGACCATTCGCGTATTCAAATCATCGGACGGCGGCGACTCATTCCAAAGCTCTGCCAGCTTTAACTATGTTGCGTCGTCGGTTACGTCGATGGACAGGTCCTCGGACTTCCCGCAGGTCGCGATTGACACGAGCGGCGGCGCTTTCGACGGGTTTGTCTATGTGGTGTGGCACAGCGGCATTGCCGGAGGAAACCAGCCGATGATCAGTCACTCCGAAGATGGCGGTTCCTCGTGGACGGACCCGATACCCGTAAACCAGGACACAGTCGTCACGAATCACTGGTGGCCATCGGTGAGCGTCGACGCGAATGGGACAGTCAACGTTATTTATCTGGATCGTCGAAACAATCCCGGTACGAGCTTCACCGATCTATTCCTGTCGCAATCCACCGACGGCGGCTATACGTTCACGGATACACAGGTAACGGACGTGACCTCGAGCTGGGCAGGGATCGCTCACGATTCTGGTTTTACCTGGTCCGGCGACTACATTCGCGGTGTAACCCAGGGCACCTCGCTCTACGCAACTTGGGCGGATCCGAGAAATGGTGATCCAGACGTCTATTTCTCGCGAATCGACAGCCTCGAGCTGGCGGCGCGCAATAATCAGAACAAGTAGAGGGCTGTTCGACACAAAGCGGAGGCGGCGCTTTCTAACCGCCGCCTCCGCTGGCAAAGTCAGTTTCACTGTGGCATGAATCAGCGACTATTCGACAATGCATGCCGGCACTCGGCAAGTCCTTCCCGCTCGGGGGTGACAATCCGCCCCTCAACCGCTTACATATCTGGTTCCATGCTCTGTTCATGATTAACTTTCTTCCCGTTCTGGTCCTGCGCTTCAGCCCCTTGCAGGATTGAGGCACGCGTCGGTGGGGACGCGCAACAACAGATGAATTTCGAGGACGAGGCGAAGCGGTTCTTTGAATCCTATCGGGATGCATTCGGGCGTCGGGACGCGGGAGCAATTGCCGATCACTTCGCCTACCCCGCGCACGTGGCCAGCGATTCGGGTCAAGTCATGCTCTCGCCAGTGACCTCGAGACGCGAGTGGGCGAGCCAGATTCAGCAGCTGCTGCAGATGTACCAGCAGATCGACTTTGATTCTGCGCACGTGCTGGCGGTATCGGTCAGAGAGCTGTCGGCGAGGCTAATGCAAGCATGCGTCCATTGGGCGCTCGACGACATTCATGGCACGCGGCTCTACGATTTCGAGGCGATCTACACGCTGGGCCGCTTCGGTGGGGAGTGGAAGATCGTAGCGATGTCGCACAATGAATTGCCGCGCTATTGGGCTTGCCTCGAGGCTCGTCACTCTCGCGCCCGCGATGCTATTCACGATGGCTGAATGCGGGGGTCACCGCCGATAGATGCGGTTCTCCTCCCAGGGGGACCTCACTACGAGCTCTGCGCCTGCGCCAAATGCTGTGCCCGATAACTCCAGCGCCGCACTTCCTGGAGGACAGGTCCCGTCTAAGCGGTACCGCAGCGCCGCCGCCAGGCGGCTTTCGTTGGCATCGCCAAGCTCGTGCGCGAAGTCATCCGCGACCGTGCAGCCGGGCAAGCTCGCAGGATCAGTGCCGCTCGGCCTGAATCCGTCGGCATAGTCCCCGAAACCCTTGTTATTGACCCCCTGGGTTTGGATCGAGAAGTACGTCGTTCCGCAGTTGTCCTGCGGGTAGAAGCCGAATGGTTTTCCGCAGGTCGTCGAACCGATCTGGATCACTTGAATGTCTACCCCGCGCAAGCCGTTGATAATCGACTCGCTCGCCGAGCAGGTCTGGCCCCCGGTGAGGACGAACAACCGGCTCAGACCCAAGTCGGGGAGTCGCTGGTGTGCAGGCGCCGAAAGCCCGACTGCGGTGGTTAGAAACGGCAGCGCAAGCGGTGCCCCGGTGATCGGATCGACGGTCGCGTATTTATCATTGAAAATGGTTTTCTCGAACGTCTTCCCGGCCGTCGGCGTCGGTCCGGCGATCATGTACGCCAGCTGATCGGCGATCTCGAGATAGCCGCCTCCATTGTATCGGATATCGAGCACCAGGTCGGTGATGGCTGCCCCCTTGAGTTGATTCACCGCGTCGATCAGCGCCGCCTCGGCGGAGGCGAAGTGGTTGTTGAACAAAAAGTACCCGACCGGGCCGCCGTCTGCCGTCAACGTTTTGACATTGAGCACCGGCGAGCTGTCCACCGCCGCCGAGACGAGCGTGACCATCCGCTGCGCCGATGCGCCTGGATCGAGAATCGACAAAGCGTGAGTCTCGTTCGGTGCAGATGGAAACAGGCCCGCATTGATCGTCCCCACATCCGTTCCGTTCGCGACGTCAACTCCATCCACCGCCGTCACGATCGCTCCTCGCCTGATGCCGGCGCTTGCCGCGGGTGAGCCTGGCTCGTTGTACGCCGCCACCACGCGGCGTGGAGGCGTAGAGGCGACGATCACCCACTGCACGCCGTATCCTGCCCGGGTCCCAGACTGCGAGAGCGCTTCCCAGTCCGCCGTCGGAGAGGTGAAGTGAAACTGGTCCTTGGGCTTGCCGGATGCGGTGATCGCCGGCGTCTTGAGAACGTTGAAATAGCCTATCGGCGTCGCGAATGCCGCGGGGTCGGCCGGCGGCACCTCGCGATACCAGAGATAAAGCTCGTCGGTCCACAAGCGGAGCCACTGCTTCTCATCCGACGTGCTACCGCGCATGTCGTGGAAAGGCGCGCCGGTGATGGGATCGACGCCCGAGCGAGGGTTGGCGCACTTCGCCGCGTACTTGGACGAGGGAAATTCGTCTCCGCCTCCGCTGCATGACGCGAGCGCGCCCAGCGCGGCGATGAGCGATGTCCTGAGAAGCGGAAGAGGCAACGCGCGTTGACGCGACTCAGCGGCACTCGCTCCTTGATTCATAGATCCGCCCTGCAAACGGTGAATTCTTTCGCCGGCTTTATACCCGAAATTCCCTCCATGTCCTCCTTGCGCGGCTACAAAGGCTCCGAATTAAGCACTCCCCCGCATTGACGCCCTGCCCTGCTCAATTGGAGCCTTAGCTTTCATGAGGAACCACTCGTCCAAAACCACAGCAAGGATCTGCTTGCTCTTGGGTGCGGCAAGTCTCTTTTTCGGTGCTGCGCTTAGCCGGGCAGAGCCCGTCTCTCATAAAGAAAGTTGGGGCCTCGGCCTCATGCTCGGCAGCCCCTTGGGCATCAATGCCAAACACTGGCTCGGCGGAGCGAACGCTTTTGACCTCGCCGTTGGAGGCGGACCCGGACTTCGATTTCACGGAGATTACGAATGGGGTATTGCACAGGTGCTGAAAAACAAATCCGATCTCACTCTTGATTTGTATCTGGGAGTGGGAGGGATCGTCGGCTTCGGTTCTGGGCTTTGCGGCTACTATCCCGATCGCTTCTGTTCGAGCAACGTCTACGGGGGGGCCCGGGTCCCCTTTGGGCTCGATTTTCAATTGGCGCGAGCGCCGGTGAATTTCGGATTCGAGCTCGCCCCTGGCATCTTGTTTGGAAACGACGGCGTGGGTGCTCTTTTCGACGTGTTCCTCTTCGTGCGTTACTTGTTCTAGAGCGCGAACCGAGAATTCCCAGACAAAGTCGAAATGGACGCGCCGATCCATCGGCTCGCCGTTTTTGGGTCGGCACCGAAGTCTCTTGCATTGGCTCGCCCGGTTGGTAAGAGACTTTCGTTGGGGGGTCGACTTGCTTTTGGCGACAAGCCAGGGAAAGAGGGGCCCATGAAAAAGTCAAAGAAACTTCAGTTCTCCAAGGAGTCCGTCAAGGTGCTGGACGACCCCGCACTCAACCGGGCCGTCGGCGGTTTTGTGATCACCACCGCCGTCAGCTGCCCGAACTTTGACGACTGCTTCCGAACCTACGATTGCTCCGTCGACGGAGTTTGCACGACCGGCGGTTTGAGCTGCTTGGTCGTCTGCGACACTCCGTGAGGTTGTTGACCTGCCCCTCGCTCGCCGATTGATACATCGGCGCGAGGAGTAGCGATTGACCCACCGCACTCGGTATCGACAGGCCCGGCCGACGGTGCTTTAAGACCGGCGTGTCTGTCCCGAGCAGAGCCCAGGGGACTGTCCCGACCAAAGCCGAGGGGTCTGTCTCGAGCAGAGCCGAGGGATCGGTCCCGAGCAAAGCCGAGGCATCTGTCCCAGTCAGAGCGGAGCGACCTGCCCCGAATGTTGCGAAGGGGCCGATGCCGAGCATTCCCAAAGCGCCGTCGCCGCGCCGCATCGACCGCCCGATCACCGTCACTCGTGGGGAGTCCGCTCAGCCGGAGCAATCCAGGGCCGTCGCCCAACCTGAATTCTTGGCTCTGCGATGCCCGCTCCTATCATTCGACGAAGTGCTGCGCTGGACCGGAGGCGGTTGGCAGATCGCACCCGACGACCCGCGTTTCGAACAGTCCTTCAAGGACAGCGGTTCGCTGTTGAGAAAGCACTTGCGCAAAATGCTCTCGCGGCCGGAGGTTAGAGAGGGGCTGTTTCTCGTCACCGGCGACTTCTTCGAGGCGCTGTACCGATCCGCCGGCGAGCACGACAGTGGATCCGCGCAGGGAGTCGACGTTGCGCTTGCAGAGCAGCTGGTACGCCTGGCTACGGTGGTGGAATTCAGCGGTTTGCAGATGGCGCCGATGGTCGGGGAAATTGGCCGGTGCACGCGGCTGAGCCTGGGCACGACATCGAGCCGACGCAGTCGATTGGACATCGGTTATCTCACCGCATTGGGGGAAGCGGCCGCGCGCCTGCCCTCGCTTCGCTCCCAATTGCGCTTCTTCGTCAACTCCAGCCTTTACCGAGCCCACGCAAAAGTCCGCTGCTTGACCTCGGATGCCCGCGGATCTCGCAGAGACTATCGGGTGATGACGGCCGAGCTGACACCTTACCTCGACACTGTCCTCGAGCGCGCCGAGGGTGGCGCCTCCCTCGACGAATTGGCCTCAGCGATTGTTACAAGCCATCCGGACGTCGCTCGGAATGAAGCCGAATCCTACGTCGGACAGTTGATTGAGGAGCAGGTTTTGGTGCCTGAGTTGGGCGCAAGCCTCACCGGCGACGACGCCATCGGGGATCTCTCCGAGCGCCTCAAACGATGCCCGGACGCGCAGGGCGTCCGCGACGCGCTCAATCGAGCGCGCCAAGCGATTGGCCAGCTCGAGTGGGAGCCGTTCAGTGGAGAGGCGTCGCGATACAAAGAAATCGCCAAGCTTCTATCAATGTCCAGCTCGAGGGAGCCGCTGTTTCGCGTTCAGGTCTTCAGGTCGGCATCCAATCCCTCGCTGTCGGAAGAGATTGTGGAAGAGGTCCTGCGCGGGGCCGAGCTGCTGGCAAGCCTCCAGCGGCCGAACGACCGCCTTCGCAGGTTCACCGAGTCCTTCTTTGCGCGCTACGGAGATGAAGTGGTGCCATTGGTGGAGGCCCTCGACGAGCAGTACGGAATTGGTTTCGAAGGCGCGGCCGCCGCCGGTGAGCCGCTGCTCGAAGGGCTGGCCTTTCCATCATCGGCCGAGCCCAATGCGAGTTGGGGTCCGCGCGAGCGGCTGCTGCTTGAAAAGCTCGAGGAGGTTTGGTCGTCGGGCTCCCAGGTGCTCTTGCTGAGTGCGGGGGATGTCGCATCGATCAGCGGCAATAATCCGCCGCCCCTCCCCGATTCCTTCGCCGTCCGCGGAGCTTTCTCCGCCGCGTCACCGGCAGCTCTCGATGCAGGCGAGTATTTGTTTCGCATCGACGGCGTTTCCGGTCCGCCCGGCGTCGCTGCGCTCACGCCATTCTGCCATGGCGACGCGACTCTAGAGCAAGCGGTGACCCGCAGCCTTCGCGCTGAGGAATCGCTGCTGCCGGAAGCGACCGTCGCCGAGATAGTCCACTTGCCCCACGTGGGCGACTCGAACGCCGCGGTGCGAGCGAGCTTCGGTCGACCGGAGATTACCTACCTCGGCTGCGGTGCGGCGGGCCCTAAGAATCGCATTCCGTTGACCGATCTGCGTCTTTCAATCGTCGCCGACCGGTTGTGTTTAACTTCCGAGCAGCTGGAATGCGAGGTCATTCCGCGGCTCAGTGCGCCGCATGATTTTGCCGATCCCAGGAATCCGCCCATCTATCGTTTCCTTTGCGCGCTTCAGAATCAGGGCACCGCCCCCGGTCTCAAGTGGAACTGGGCACCGTTCGCGGGCGCGGCCTTCTTGCCCCGGGTGGTGTACCGACGAATCGTCCTGGCACGCGCACGCTGGCTTCTCCAGGGCGAGATGCTTCAATCCCTCGTCCAGGCGAGCGCGGTGGATCGCTTCCGCGCGTTGTGTCGACTTCGCGAGCAGTTACGACTTCCGCGTTTCGTTGAGATGGGCGATGGCCCGCGTCGATCTGTGTTCGATCTGGAAAACATTCTAAGCGCGGAATGCTTGATTCAGAACATCCGCGGCGCGCCTCGAGCGACGTTGGTGGAGATGTTTCCATTGCCAGACGCACTCTGCGCATCCGGTCCAGGCGGGCAATATGTGCACGAGCTTACCCTCCCGTTCATTCGCGAGCACAGCGTGGCGCCTTCGATCGCCCGCGCGCCGCGCTTCGGCATCCAGCGCTCATTCACGCCGGGCTCCGAATGGCTTCAGGTTAATCTCTACTCTGCCTCGGCAGTGGAAGACGAGGTGCTGCGCGAGGTGGTGTCGCCCGCAGTTGAGCGCGCGCTCGACTCTGGAGCGGCAGACCAGTGGTATTTCATGCGCTACACCGACCCTGGTTTTCACATTCGCCTGCGCCTCCACGGCGCGGCCGATCGGCTGATTTCCGAGGTGTCGGGGGAGTTGAGATCACTTGCTGCTCCATTGCTCGAAGACCATCGACTCTGGGCGGTGAAGCTTGACACTTACCACCGCGACTTTGGCCGCTACGGCGGCGCCGACGGAGCATTGCTCGCTGAGGAGGTTTTCCATGCCGACAGCGAGGCAATTCTCTCGATTGTCGAGCAGCTCTCGGACAGCGAGCTGAACGAAGCGCGCTGGCAGCTCGCGTTGATAGGAATTGACATGCTCCTGTCCGATCTCGGCCTAAGCCGAGCGCGCAAGGTCGAGGTGCTCCGGCTCGCAAGGGATGACATTGCGGCGCGACTCAGAGCGGACGCAAAGCTGGAGGCGCAAATCGCTCGCCGGTATCAAAGCGAGCTGCCACTCTTGCGGGAGCTTCTTGGATCGGAGCCAGAGCCCGATTCTCCCCTCGCCCGAGGACTCTCTGCGCTTCGCCGCCGATCGGAAAAACTCGAACCTTACTGCGCTGCCTTGAACGAGCTCGAACGCCTCGGGCGGCTGTCGCGATCCGTCGCCGAGCAGGCATACAGCTACGTCCACATGTTCGCCAATCGCCTTTTCCCCTCCGCCGGCTTGGCTCA
>DATFTC010000117.1:0-2297 GCA_035262305.1 Myxococcaceae bacterium
GGCGAACTTCTGGTCCACTACCAGGTGCCGTTGATTCAGGGAAATGATGTCTTTATGGAGTTCAAATCCGGGCGCTTCATCGAGTGCGATCCGCCGGGATCTGGAAACCCGCCGCCCGGCGAGGACGACTGTGGCCAATCAGCTTGGAACTCGCAGATCTGGAACGAAAAGCGCCTGCACTGGGAGGGCGGCAACCTGGTCGAGAAGTGGAACTTCCAGAGCGACTGGAAAGCCGTGCGCGTCGAGCTCGCCCAGTGGGAACCCGTGTTTCACGCAGTGCTCGCGGACAACTTCGTCTACGTGCCTGGCTTGGGCGGCACCGTGTTCAAGCTCAATAAAGGCTCTGGACAGCAACTCGACCGCATCAACCCGTTTGCGACGATCGATCCGAACACCTTCGTGGCCGGACCGCTCAGCGCAGACCGCTATGGAAACGTCTATTACAACGCCGTCAAGTTCAGCGATCAACGGCCCGGCTTTTACCCTGCGAGAGCCGAAGGTGCCTGGCTGGTGAAGATTGCCAGGGATGGGACCGTGAGCAAGGTCAGCTTTGACACGCTGCTGGCTCCGATAAATCCCCCCGGGGCCAACGATCAATGCGAGCGCTCGTTCGCGGTTTCAACGCTGCCATGGCCGCCTGACCCGACGTCATCGCCCCGGACCGGCGCATGCGGCGCCCAGCGGCCGGGCCTCAACATCGCTCCCGCGATCGGCCCCGACGGGACGATCTACACCGGCAGCAGAGGTCATCTCCCGGCCGGCGACCGACAAGCTTACGTCGTGGCGGTCAATCCAAACTTCACACTCAAATGGGCGACGTCACTTAAAAACACGCTCAACAGTGGCTGCGGCGTCTTACTTCCCATTGCCGATGTCGATATGCCGACAACCGGGCCGTGGGACTTGGCGACCTTCAGAGGGAAGTGCCGCCACGGGGCAAACGTTGGGGTCGACCCCGGAACCAACCGCGCGGGGTCCGGTCGAATGCTCGACTCCGGGACTTCGTCACCGGTGGTGCTGCCGGACGGGAACATCTACCTCGGAGCCTACACTCGCTACAACATTGCCCGAGGCCATGCCTACAAACTGCGCGGCTCCGACGGCACCATCCTGGCGACCTACGACTTTGGTTGGGACGACACTCAGGCGGTTCTTCGCCACGAGGACGACGACCAGGGCAGCTATTCGATCGTGATGAAGGACAACCATTACGACGAGGAGGCCGGCTTCTACTGCAGTACCGACGAGCTTGACGATGAAGGCAACCCAAGGCCGGTGTCTCTAGGCGGTGATCCGCTGCACCTGCCGAACATCGTCTGCGACTACACCGGCATTCCCGCCGGCCCGTTCTACATCACGCAAGTGGATTCCAATTTGGTGCCCGAGTGGAAATTCCTCAGCACCGAGACGCGAGATTGTCATCGCAATCCCGACGGAACGATCGACTGCGTTGATGACGGCAAGCACCCCAACGGCTTTGAATGGTGCATCAACGCGCCTGCGATTGACGGGGAGGGCAATGTCTACGTCGAGAGCGAAGACGGCAATATCTACGTTCTCGAGCAGGGACACACCGGCATCTTCACCACGCCCAAGGCAAAGCTCTTTACCAATCTCGCAGTGGGTGCCGCTTACACGCCTTACTCGATCGACGGTGAAGGCAGGGGCTACGGTCAGAACAATGGCCACCTGTTTGTAGTCGGCGAGGGCGGTGGCGACGTTGGCCATGATGACCACGGTGACGGTCCGCACACGAGCCGACGCCATCCCGGAGATAACGACGGCGACTAGTAATGCATGTACTTCCGGCTGGCCGTCGCCTGTTGCCGCGAAGGCCAGCCGGGTTTTGATCGCATCCACGATGCATCCAAAGCTCGAGCCGTTTAGTCACCCCATCATTTGCGGTGAAACTCTTTCCATTTCTTGCGCAGCGAGCGCGCGATTTCCACCCTATCGCGGCGCGTGGGGTCGATCAGGAAGAGCCTCTCGAACCGCTCGCGGTCGGCTCCCGTCAGCTCACCGGCGACGTAGCAATCGATCAGCTCGTCCTCTGCGGCAAGAAGCGCCTCGTGGGCCGCCTCATCCGAGAAATAGAAAGCTTCCAGCGAGCTCTCCTCTTGCTCGGAAAGCTTTCCCAGCAAGTACGCCAGCAGGCGATCGCGCTCGATCTCCATCCTTCATCCATTGCAACCAGCTTGTCGAGAGAGCAGGACCTCTGGCGCGTCATTCGGCAGGAGCCTTGAACACACTCCCGTTGCGGCCCTGAAGTACAAGCTTGGAGGCATCGGCCGATACCG
>DATFTC010000118.1:0-3898 GCA_035262305.1 Myxococcaceae bacterium
CGCGATCAGGAGCGGCAGCGCATCGCACGGCCGTCTCCTGTCTCCGGCCGCTCGTTGAGTGCCTCTAAGGCCATCGAGCCGCCTCGTGCCCCGAAACGTCGACCTTGAGATGTTTGTGGTGCTGGCGCGGAAGCCGGTAGAACGTCAGCGTTTCGTCGATGTTCTCTTCGACCCAGCCGGTGAACGCCGCGGAGGCATCATTGGCGTCGGGTGCGAGAGGCTGCCGCGGTCTCGACGGCCAGGTGGTCGACGGCGGAATCCTCGACGTGCTCGGCTACCGGAGCGGGCAATAGCAGTATCACGTCAGCCGCCTTGGCCGCGGCCAGTGTCGGCGTCAGCCTGTCGAGCCGGGCGTGCGGCGGTCTTTGTTGTTGTTTCCGCGACCGCGCGATTGATGATGCGGGGAGCTGTGGCGGTCGCGGTGAGTCCACAGTCTTCGCCACGACGGTACGGAGATCGCCAAGAGGCGCGAGGGAACATTCGCGAGCTCGTCGGCGGATCGGGGCAAGATCCTTCACCCGGATCGTCCCCGCTGAAGCCGCCGCTACAGGGTGTTTGCGATCATCAAGCGTTGGTTTCGCAAACCGGCGGTTGGCCTGCTCCAGCCCCAGAGGCCCGAATGAGGCCGTGGTCATCCCGAGCGGCACGAAGATACGTGTCCGAGTGTACGCTTCCCAGGATTGGCCAGTGATCCGTTCAAGGACGTAGGCTGCGAGTACCCCTTGACTCCCTGGTAGGAAGTCTCGCCGCCCGCCCCATAGCATCTCTCGGTCCCTCTCTCAAAAGAGCCGCATTTTCGGCCTCTCATCGCGCGGAATTCGTTGACGAACACCCCTCCGCATTTCAGATTGGGGAGCATGTCCATACGCCCCCCAGGAATCACGTGAGCAGCAGAGATAGAGATTTTCGCCCTACCCGTCGCCGTGACTTCGACGACGACAACTTCGAAACACCTAGGCGCAGTTTCGGATCTACACCCGGATCTAGTCCGCAGAGGTTTGAAGCGCCCTCCGGTCCTCCGGTCCAAGCCGTAGTCAAATGGTACAACCCCGACAAGGGGTTCGGCTTCGTACAGCTTGCCGATGGGTCGGGCGATGCCTTCCTGCACGTGAGTGTGGTCGAGCGCAGCGGCCACGGGGGCATACTGCCGGGCGCCACGCTCGAGGTCCGTGCCGGGCCGGGGCCCAAGGGGCCACAGGTGAGCGAAATCCTGAGCGTCGACAGCAGCACCGCGCAGCAAGAGCCGCCCAGACGCGCACGACCGGAGCGACCCTTGTATCCGCCGGCCGACCGAGCCGCCGTCGAGGAGTCCGGCACGGTCAAGTGGTACAACGCCATGAAGGGGTTTGGCTTTATCGCGTCAGATCGGGGCGGCAAGGATATCTTTGTGCACGCTTCGGCGCTGGAGCGCGCGGGGATCACGGGCCTGACGGAGGGCCAGCGAGTCGCCGTCGACGTAATCGACGGTAGGAAGGGTCCAGAAGCGGCCGGTGTACGCGTGATCTAAAGCGATAGAATTTTCTTTCCCGGAGACGCGCCAGTGCACGTTCTCGTAATGCGCCCCTAAAGTCCCTAAATCCTGTCCGACGGCGAAACGCTTCCGCCTGTTTACGAGTTGGCCTCGCTGTCGCACTAGGGAGGCGAGCGCTCCGACGCAGGGCTGACTGAAATATCGGCTACCGACGCTCGGGCTGTCGCCGCCGGTGAAGGCCAGTGCGACAGAATTTTCCAGCGAGGCATCAACATGTCCGGTACACAGCGATTGCCAGGCGGCGAGCGGCGCAAGGCAAGTCAACGGCACTCTCGGCCCGCGGCACCTTCGCAACCCGTGATTAGCTGCCTTTGGCATCCTGGGGACCGGGTGCGCTGGCGGGACCGCACCGGTGTTTTCCGTCGCTATATTGGTGACAGTGAACACGCCGAAATCGTGATCGCAGATCGAACCTACCGAGTGCGTGTCGGGGACCTTGCCTGAGGGGTTGGAGGCAGGGCAGCCGGAAGCTGGCCCTCCGATTATGCCAAGACCCCGGAGATCGGATAGACACCTCGGGGTCATCGCCGCCAAGCTAACTGCGGTGCGCCAGGGCAAAATCCGGCGGCTGCTTCTTATCTCGCCTAGCAGGCCACATGAGCCGCTCACGTGCGATCCAGCCACGGCAACGCGTGGCGGGGCGTCAATTGACCCCAGCCCACGGCGACATCGCCGTCGAAGGCGAGCAGACCCGCCTTTTCTATCTCGCTGCCGGGTCGCGGGTCCGACCTGATCGCAGGGTCGCAGACCGCGCAACTGACGCGTGCCGAAGTCCAAGCGGTTTTGCTCGATGGCTTCTTCCCTGAGTGCAGCTTGCAAGCCTATCCGTACCGGACCCAGGCGGCGCTCAAAGAGTGGGGGCTTCCGTAATGCTTCGGTTCATACAAATGCGAATGTTAGCACGGAGGCACTCGAAGCCGCCCGCCAGCGGATCCAGTACGTGTTTACGCAATTGCCCAAGCCAAAAGATATGCTCACAGCGGCACGGGTTCTCAGAAACCTGGAGCAGATTCTGGGAATGCCGAGGAGCGAATGGAACGCGGGCCTCGTTCGCTCGCTCTGGCCAGCTCTGGAAAGCTGTATACGTCAGCGTAAGCAGTCGCCGGATCACGAGGAGGCCTGGCTCATTCTCGCTGGCTTCCTGCAGGCACCTTGAATGAACCGCAGTATCCCGCACCGGAACGGGTTCTGCCCGCTGGTGTTCTCATTTCAAACTTTAGGGCGCTTGTCAGGCTCGCCGATCTCCAAATCTCTGTATTGTCATCGAGATACATAGCCGATCACTGCCGCAGCGCTTTAGGAACTGGTCGAAAACCTTTCGGGAGGATCGAAATGGCAAAAGCACCGGAACGCACGCAAAGGCGACATGTGCGCGAGAAAGCCACGATCGACCACCTCGTCCAGGACGTCTACAAGCCAAAGCCGGCTGGTGAGAAACACCCTGAACACGGCCCCACCACTTCCAGCGGCTTGCCAGTGGAGGATCAGGTCCGCAAGGAATGGGATCCCCGCAAAGGCGGCCTTCCCGTTTTCTGAGAACGGTTGACGTGATCGATAGCAAGAAATGACAGAACGCCCGCGCCTTCGCAAACGACCGTTGGAGACCGATCCGGCGTCGGCCGCCCGCGCTCCCGGCGAAATCGATATCGCCGCCTGCGCGACCGTCGCTTATTCATCCGAGGATCGGGATCACCCGGTCGAGAATCTGTTTGATGGACACTCGGGCCCGGGAGGCACGCGCTGGCTCAGTGCGCGCCCCGACACGATCGAGCGCATCGTCGTGGAATTCGACCACCCGCAGACGATCTCGCGTCTCGTCTACGAAGTCGAAGAAACGGTGCGTGAACGTACCCAACAGTGCCTGATCGACGCTGGCTACCTGTTGCTGGAGGACTTGGAGCGCATTCTCGCGCAGTCGGCCCGCCGCTGGGATCTGCTCGCATCTGCGCCGGATTCCGCCGCCGCGCAATAGCAAGAAGTCCGATCGTTCAATTGCAGGGGTCGTTCATCCGCCGGCGTAGTGACGAGGGCGATGTCATCAGCGGCTGGAATCGGCGTTTCTGATGGGCGCCTCGCTTTACTTGACCGACAGCCGTCGTTCGGGCTCTCCGGCAGGAACCAGCCTTCATGCCCCGAACCTGACGTTAGCTTAGGGCTGAACATCGTGGATTTCAGGGTTCAGCTGGCGTCAACCGCTGGCTTCGAAGCGCCCTTAGTCTCAGGGACGGCGATTTGCCGTTGATCAAAGCGTTCAAAGGCGCGACCTCTTACTCGAAACCGGCGAATGTCGGTCTCGAAGTAATCGAGGGGGATCAAAACCGCCGCCACGGAGCAAAACGATAGAATGGACGGAGCGTTCGAGGCTCG
>DATFTC010000119.1:0-2677 GCA_035262305.1 Myxococcaceae bacterium
CAACGCGCTGACGCGCGCGCACTCGGCTCATGACTTTCAATGGCCGCGTGTGTTTTGGTGTTTTCCTAGTGACACGCCACGCGCGATTACGTTGCACCTTGCGGCAATGCTCCCCACCGTTCATGCCATCGAGCTCGCGCGGAGAAACCTGCAGTGTCTCTCGGTAGGGCTCGACCCCCGATTCGAGAGGTGTTCGGATCTCCGGCGTCCCGGGTCGGGATTCCGAACGACACCACGCCACGGGTCACCTGCTGCAGGACATGCCTGCAGGCCAAAGTCGACCAATTGAGTAAGCCCAACGGTCACCCACCAGCCGGCCGACCAAATTTAGGACGCGCCTGTCACATTCACTCGTAGCCGTCTCTGATCAGCAAAGAGATTTGGGTCATCGACCTTCGCTGGCAAAACGCTAGCGCGGGATCGAGGTCCCAGCGCGCTGCGGATTGCACAGAAGCTTCCTCCTGGCGATCGCCTGTATTCGGCGGAGTCCAGTCCGGCCAATGCCGAGCTTGCGCGGCGAGTTGTAGACCGTGCCGGCGCACAGGATCGCGTCACGATCGTCCCCGGCTATCTCGGAGATGGGGGCGCGACAATCGAGCGCCTGAAATCAGCGGTGTTCATTGACCACGCCAAAGAAGAGTACTTGCCGGACCTCGAGCGCATTCTGGCGGCGGGCTGGCTCCACCCGGGAAGTGTTGTGATGGCCGACAACGTTCGTTTTCCGGGTGCGCCGGAGTATCAAGCGTATATGACCGCTCAAGAAGGAAAGCGGTGGAGCACCCGCGCACACCAGACCCACGCGGAGTACCAGACTTTCATCAAAGACGTCGTGCTCGAGTCAACGCTGATCGGTTGAGGGCGCGGGCGACGTCCTTGACGCCATCCTTCGGGCATCTTCGGGATGAAGTCGCGCTGGAGGTCGTTAGTTTCGTTGCTATCTGGCCGCGCCAGCAGCGGATTTTAAAAATATGGACTTTTCGTGAGCCAGTTTGCTCCTGATTTACGCCCTTATAGTGGAACGGGGGACGTTCACCCGCTCACCTGAAGCGGTTCAACCTAGAACCTACGGAGGGCGAAAATGTCAGCCAAAGCCGTCAAGCACCGTGCCGTCAAGCACCGTGCCACAAAGCGCAGTGGCAAAAAAGAAAGAGACGAAGCCGTAGTGAAGCAACTAGTTCAACAGCTCGGGCCGCAGACGAAGCTCGCCAAGCTGACGCTGGCCAACTGGAAAGCGGTGAAAGCGGCTCGGCTGGTAAAGCCGAGCGCTGCCGGCCAGTCGGACATCGTAAGAATCCCGCTCGACAAGCTCGACGATAGTCCGTACCAGCTGCGGCGGGACATGGACTCGGATGCGCTCGAAGAACTGACGCGCAGCATCGGCGACCAGGGGCTTTTAAATCCCATCCTGGCCCGCCCAGTAGACAAAGGATGGGAGATCATCTCCGGGCACCGCCGGGTCGGTGCCTATCGGCGCCTGCAGTTCGCGGCCAAAACCGACGCCGAGAAAGAAGAATACGACGCCATACCGGCGCGCGAGCTCAACTCGGTGACCGACGACCAGGTGCTGTTGCTCGGGTTAGCCGAGAACATGTTTCGCGCGGACATTTCCCCGCTTGACGCTGCGCTTGGACTAACGACGTTGCAAAAGCTCAAACCCGCGCTGAGCACTGCGGCGAAGATCGCCGAAATCACCGACCTCCCGGTGCGCAAGGTAGAGCGGCTGTTGCACCTGGCTGCCTCTCCGACGGTCGTGCAGAAGGGCGTCTCAGATGGCATCAAGGTGCCGCTTGGCCCCGACCAGAAGAATGGAGACGGCGGCGACGAGGGTGCGGAGGAGACTCGCACGCTCGACTTGATGTCCGCGCTCCAGTTCACTCGGCTGCACGAAGCACTGTCGAAGAAAGGGGCGAACACCAAAGGCGGAAAGTCTGCTGCGGACTCACAGACCGGCAAGGCGATCGAGCGCGCGCTGAAAGAGAACTGGGGCTTTCGCGACGCGGAGCTATACGTCAACAAAGTCATCGCCGGGCTCAGCGCGCCCGGTCCGAAGAAGGGCCGAGGCCGTCCGATGGACCCGTTCAAAAAGACGCCCCACCAACTTGTCGTCTTCTACGATCGGCTGGGCGCGCTCACCGCGATTCAGCGCCAATCGCTTCGCAAGGCGCTCGAGGAGCTCCTCCGTAAACTGACTGAAAAGCCCGCAGCGCCAACGTTGGCGCTAAGGACCCGCATGCGAAAAAGCGCTTAAGCGTCGCCTACTTGCGCGATTTTTTGGGCTCGGAATTATTTGAGAAAAATACCCTCGCCGGCGCTTCCTTAGAAGTGCCTCGCGGCACGCCAGCTGCGGGGTCAGAGAACAAGGAGAACAATCAACTTTGACCTCGCTGCTGCCGTCTAGCCCGATCAAATGAGGGGGCTCGTTGGAATTAATGTCTTCGGGCCCTCACGATGAGATGTGTTACGGGCCAGTGGAAGCAGCAATGGGGAACGAAAGTTTCTTGAGGCTCTATTTGAACGCGTCGCCCGATGCTGTGAGAGCGGGTGCTCGATCAACGATCCATCCTGAGTCTGCATCTAGCCAACGATGGCGCAACGGCGTAGGGTCGCCGGCACGCTGAGTGCAATACGTCGGCTGCTGCGATCTTTGCATCGAAAGACATTCGAGAGGGGGTAACCA
>DATFTC010000120.1:0-7352 GCA_035262305.1 Myxococcaceae bacterium
GTGGGCCGCGTGCGGTCAATCCCGATGATTAATGGTCTGCCCGAACCGCCCCCGCCAAGGCGGACGAGCAGCGCGGCGGGTGTTCGGCGCCCAACAGCGCCTAGCCAGCGCCGTTCGAGGAGGCGATGAGCAAGAACGCGCTCGCAGCGAGCATCACGCCCGCCGCGAATCCGTGGACCCCTCCTCAGTGGGCTGCGAGATCCCGCGGGAACAGCGCCGGCAGGGCCGCGAGGGTCCGCGTGGCGCGAGGCCGCGATCCCCGGCCTTCTGATCCGCGACGGGCGTCCCGCCGCCCTATTCCTCCGAGCTTTGCCTCGTCCTGCCCTGTCCCGAAAGGTCAACTCCCTGTCCCAGATGATCAATCGGCAATCCTTGGGAGCCGACAGAATGCAACGTGAGTAGAGGACATCGGACAAGGAGAATCTGAATGTTTCGTAAGACAGTCATTTTTGCTGCGCTGGCGTCGCTTGCCGCACCGAGCGCGTGGAGCTCGGTGTCTTTGGATGAAGCGACACAACTCGGCATTACGCTCACGCCCGTGGGCGCCGAGAAGGGCGGCAACAAGGAAGGCACGATCCCCGAGTACACCGGCGGCATCGCAGCCCCGGCGGACTTCAGGCCGGGCAGCGGCGTTCGCCCCGATCCGTTCGCGGACGAGAAGCCTCGTCTGGTGATCAGCGCGAAGGATGTCGCTGCCCAGGCGGACAAGCTCACCGAAGGCACGAAGGAATTGTTCAAGCGCTATCCGGAGACGATGCGCCTCGACGTCTATCCGACGCATCGCACGGTCACCTTCCCGCAGCGCATTCTCGACAACACGGTGAAGAATGCGACCGGTGCAAAGACGGACGGCGTGTCGCTCGAGAACGTCCTGCCCGGCTATCCGTTCCCGATCCCGAAGACCGGGTCGGAAGCGATCTGGAATCATCTGCTGCGCTACAGCGGCCTGGGCTATGACGGCCCGCGCTACGAGATGCGGCTCGTCGATGCAGCCGGGGTTGCGACACTTACTGCCGCGACCGACGCCTTCTGGGCCTGGCCGGCCTACGACCCGAAGAAGACCAACGAGACCCTCAGCGAGAAGGATCCGTACTGGCTCAACAAGCTTGAATTTGTCGGACCCGCACGCCGCAACGGCGAAGCGCTGCTGGTGGTCAACGCGGTCAACCCGCACAAGGAGCCGCGCAAGGCGTGGCAATACCTGACCGGCCAGCGCCGCGTGAAGCTGCTGCCCGCGCTCGCCCCCGACTCGCCCTCGCTGCTCAACGGCGCCATCAATCAGTTCGAGTGGAAGCTGATCGGCAAGAAAGAGATGTACATCCCCTACAGCAACTATCGCCTGACCTACCACGAGAATGCCGCGGACATCACCACGCCGAACCATGTCAATCCGGATTTCGTGCGCTGGGAGCTGCACCGTGTGTGGGTGGTGGAGGGAACGCTGAAGCCCGGCAAGCTCCACGCCTACAGCAAGCGCGTGTTCTACCTGGACGAGGACAGCTGGGCGGCGCTCGCCTCCGACCAGTACGATATGAAAGGCCAGCTCTACCGGTCGAGCTTCGCGTTCCAGTCCTACAGCTATGACGTTCAGGCGCCGTTCAGCGACACGCTGGCGATCTACGACTTCAGCATGGGCGTGTACAACTTTGCCGGACCATCCAAAGGGCTGAAGTACATGACCCAATTGCCGAGCAAAACGGCGTACGCGCCCGACGCACTCGCAGGCGGCGGGTTGCGTTGAGTCCGAGTGGTGCGCGGCCGATTCGCACTCATAGCTCGCGTCGGCGGTACGTGATGCCCTATCGGTCGCGCAACGTTGGCAAAGATATCGTCGAGGAGGGTAAACCAATGCCGGTGCGAAGCGAGGAAAACGAAAGGGGATTGCTTGCATATCGCACCAAGGGCGTTGAGCTAACATACCGAGGACATTTCGGGGAAGCTCCCCTTGTCCTTTCTAGTTCGGGCCGCGAGTTTGACCGACTTTGCTGAAGTCGCGCGCAGCGTCGACCTGGATCCACTGGCGTTGCTGGACGAAGTCGGTCTACCGCGCCACGCCCTTTCCGATCCGGACTTGAAGATTTCCGGCGAGGCGGTACGTTCGCTGCTGGAACTGGCAGCCGAGCGTAGCGGAGTCGAGACCTTTGGCCTGCGCATGGCCGAGAAGAGGCGCGCGTCCAACCTCGGGCTGCTGGCCTTGCTGGTGCGCGAGGAACCGACCTTGCGCCGCGCATTCGACGCGCTTTCGCGCTTCGGTCGCTTCCAGAATGAGGCGCTGGTCTTGAAGATCGAAGATGCCGGCAACTTCGTGATCCTGCGCGAAGAACTCATCGCCGGGAAAGGAGCGCCGGTGCGTCAGGGTACCGAGCTGGCGGTGGCGGTGCTGTTCAAGCTTCTGCGGACATTGCTCGGACCCGCGTGGCGGCCACGAGAGGTTTGCTTCACCCACCCGGCGCCGCGAGACCGGTCGATTCACGCGCGCGTGTTCGGCAGCGGCGTGGTGCGCTTCGGTCAGGATTTCAACGGGTTCATATGCGATGCGAAGGACCTCCACGCCCCCAATCCGGGTGCCGATCCCGTGCTGGGGAAGTACGCGCGGCAGATTCTGAAGGAAGCGTTGTCGTCGGAGTCCGATTCACTCCTGCAGGCAGTGCGGCAACTCATCGTGGCATTGCTACCCAGCGGTAAATGCTCTGCGGTGGTGGTGGCTCAGCATCTCGGCGTCGACCGGCGCACCGTCCATCGTCACCTGACCCGCGAGGGATGCACATTCAACTCCATCCTCGACGAGGTTCGGCGCGAACTCGCCGAGCGTTACTTGGCCGAGGGGGCACGCACCATCTCCAATGTGTCGGCGCTGTTGGGGTTCGCCGCGCCAAGCGTATTCTCGCGATGGTATGCACATCGCTTCAATGTTACGCCTTCGAGCCAGCGTGCTGATCGCACGGCCAATCGCCGGCGGCATGGTTGAGTAAGACTCGGGCAGGACCTCCTAGAACGGCTCCTTCCCAGCCGGCTGGGTTGACGGTGTTGCAGCGATTCCGCTTCTGCGGGTAATTGGCTCTTCTCGTTCGGCCCCCTTCCAGTTCGAGAACTTCGCTTCGGGGTCGAGGGCGTCGTCGAACGACCGCTATCAGCAACGAGGACGTACAGCCGCTCATGGCCGGCTGCGGCTGCCCCGCAATGATCGCCGAACGCGGTAACCTGAAAATCAGGCTCTCGGCGCGAAGGGCAGCTCGCGGGCTTGCTTGCTAACTCACCCTGCCGGCCATCAACGGTCGGTCGAAGTGTGCAGAAGAACTTCCGCAAAGGGACACTGAATCGCGGTGAACCACCGTCCCACCTCAGCCGCCCATTTCCCGCAATGACGCCTCATTGATTCCGGGGACGATATTGAGAACCTCGCTACCGAGTGCTACTTCTTAAAGCGGAAATTCGCGAGGTCGTAGTCCTGCATCACGTAGCTCTTCGTCTCGACGCGCATCTTGTTGGCATGCTTCGCCTGCGTTTCGCCGCCGGCGGCGACGAAGTCGTCGTAGCCAATGATCTCTACCCGGATGAATCCCTTCTGGATGTCAGTGTGGATCGCACCACCCGCTTCCTGTGCGGTAGCGCCCTTGCGAATCAACCAGGCGCGGTTCTCCGAGCCGCCGACCGTGAGAAAACTAATGTAGCCGCTCGCGCTCACCACGCGGACCAAAAAATTGTCGAACGCCGCAGAATCCGCCGCCTCGGCCACCACTATCGGTTTCGCCGTGACAAATGCGTGCGACTCGATGAGGTGCAATTCTTCCGGCGTCAATCCGGCTTCGGCGACGACCCCTTCGCTCTCCAAGTGTGCTTTGATTCTCTCGAGAACCGCCTTTTCCGCCGCGGGCGGATTGCGCTCGAGCCGCGTTTCCGCGAATTCCAGGTCCTTGACGATCAGGTCGAATCGGCCCTCCGGTGAGGCGACTATCGCATCCGCGGTCGAGGCCTCCTCTTCTCCGACGACGTCGACGAACGCGTAGGTTTTATTGTCAGCCTTGACGAGTTTGTCAGCCTGATCCAGGCGTGGATCCTTGACCTTGTGCTTCCCGAGCGGGACGCCTGCGACACCGACTAGGCCGACTTTCATGGCAGCATGGTCTCAAAACGATTGAAAGGCGCTCCAGTGTAGCCTCAGTGGCTAATCTAAATTGCGCGTCCGCTTTTTGGCAATGGCTACTTCCGCTTCGGGTCGCGAGCACGGCCGCGTTCTTTGAGAGCGGCCGTTCGGTCGGATTCTTGTCCACGTCGCCGTTTGAAATCTGCGAGTGTCCGGTCCACGCGAGCTGTGATTTCGCCGACGAAATGGGCGAACGGCCGCTTGCAACGACACCGGTCTGTCGGCCAGAGAAATCGCCGATGCCGGCTTAGGGTCGGTTCCGCCTGTTCGTCATCATGACAAGCTGACGCTGGCGCCGCTCCCCGCGTCCGTCGGCGCCGCCGCTTACTGAACGTCTGCTTCGATCCGGTGTGCGCGACGCCGGGCAGTGTCTGCTCCGCCTTGAATCCGGTCGTAGCACGCGTCCGCTTCAGAGCGCGCGGACGTCAACAAGCGGCCGAAAACGGCCGTTACGGGTTCGTAAGCAAATCTTGAAGCAGCAATCCCAGCATCTCATATGCTGACCGCGTCAACTTAGGCTCATCGCACGGCTGCGACCACCATAACTTCCACGAGCATCCCAGGTCGCCAAAATTCGGTCGTGAGGCACGCCCGCACGGGAGGGTTTGCCGGATCGACCCACTCGTTCCAAACAGAGTTGTGATCTTCGAAAAGACGCATATCAGCAATCCAAACTTGTGCGCTTAGTAGCCGTGATTTATCCGTTCCTGCGAGCTTGAGGAGCTCATCGACGCGTCGCAGTACTTGAGTAGTCTGGGTTCTGATGTCGCCGGCAATTGGGTCGGGCGTGACGCCGGCGAAATATGCGACATTGCCGTGAACGACTGCTTGGCTGATGATCGGCTGACCGCGATTCTCCTCTGATATCTGCCTAATTTCGTGGCGTATGATCGACATAGGTTCTTTCTGTAGATTGACTGAGCAGCGCCTTGAATCCCAAGCGTGCTTTCGAAATCGGTTACTCGAATGGAAGCATGACGATCGAGCCCGTTGTCTTGCGCCCGCCGATGAACTCGTGCGCGGCTGCGGCCTCCCGAAGCGGAAAGGTTTTGACAACGCTGCTCGATACCACCCCCCGTCCGACGGCATCGAACAGGCTTTTTGCTGCAGCGTCGATTTCGCTTCGCGTCGACATGTAATGCGAAAGCACCGGGCGGGTGATCATGAGCGACCCGCGGGCGCCCAAATCTTCGACGAGACGGATCGGATCAGGAACGCCCGACGCCTGCCCGTAAGCTGCACACATGCCGACCAATCTCAGGCAGTCGAGTGACCTCTGCAGGGTCTCCTTACCGATCGACTCATAGACTACGTCTACGCCTCTTCCATCCGTGATCTCGCGGGTGATAGCCACGAAGTCTTCGGTCGAGTAATTGATCACATGATGACAACCGAGATTTCGAGCGATCTCGGCCTTGGCGTCGGTACTCACCGTGCCGATCACAGTAGCTCCGAGATGGCGCGCCCAAGGACAAAGGATATGGCCCATGCCGCCAGCAGCCGCATGGATCAGAACAAAATCCCCCGGCTGAACCTTATGCGTTCGGTGCAGGAGATACTGCGCGGTCATCCCCTTCAGGATTAGTCCTGCCAGTTGGACATCATCCAATGGGAAGTTCTTTGGAACCTTGATCAACTTGTCCGCAGGGTAAAGGCGCTCCTGGCTATACGCGCCGAGCGGAGGGAGGAAGGTGCAGACTCGTTCGCCCACGGAGAACCCGGTGACGCTTGGATCCAACTCCTCGATCTCGCCGACTCCTTCGAAGCCGAGCACAATCGGCAGATCGCCGACGATCATCGGGTGCGGAATACCTGCTCGGTGGTACGTGTCAGCGAAGTTCACACCGATGGCCTTGCTGCGAAGACGTATCTGGCCGCGTTCGGGCGACCCGACCTTGATCTCCTCCCACACGAAGTTGTCGGGTGAGCCTTTCTTGTGGATTACGGCCGCCATTCCCATGATGCGTTCCTTTGTTCGATAGATCGCGCATTCTTGCTGCGAAGCTCGCAATTGTCTCGGGCGAACAGTTCGGTCCACACCGAACTGTTTTGATTGGTATGCTTCCGGTGTCGGCGATAGGATTACGGATGGTCGCGGCAGCAAATTTCGTGGAAGTGGCCGCTCTAGTAGGTGACTCTGCGCGAGCGACGATGCTTAGCGCTCTTATGGACGGCCGGTCACTGACGGCCAAAGAGCTGGCTTACTGCGCGAATATCTCGAGCTCTACGGCGAGCGGCCACCTGAGCAAGCTGGTTGCCGCGCGGCTTTTGACGGTCACTCGCAACCGGCGCTTTAGCTACTACCGGCTTGCATCCCCGTTGGTCGCGACAATGCTGGAGAGCATCGGGGTCGTCGCCACGATAGGGGTGCCACCCCGTCGTCAGCCGCGGTTAGCAAACGATGATGCGCTCCGGTTTGCCCGAAGTTGCTACGACCACCTGGCTGGCCAGGTAGGAGTCGCTGTGACCGATTCACTCGTGGCCATGGGGCACATCGTATTGACGGATGAAGGGGGTGAGGTCACATCGTCGGGAGAACGTTTCCTTTCCGCGTTCGGCGCCGATCTGACGCCGCGGACTCGGCGGATTTTCTGCCAGCCTTGCCTCGACTGGAGCGAGCGTCGTTACCACCTCAAAGGACTCGTCGGGGCTCGGATTTTGGATCGCCTGATGAAGCTCGGATGGCTCAAATCTGTGTCGGGCGTCCGTGCACTCCAATTAACGTCGTCCGGCAAGGCGGGTCTATCCGAAATCTTCAAGATCGACATCGACGATGGTGTGCAGGCCGGCGGGAACCGCTTTGTTATGCGACCCACGACGGCTGACAGCTTAGGCTGACCGCAAAGTCCGCTTTTGGCCGAGAGTGCCTGTGCGGACGAGCCACGGTGCAGTCGCTCGACGACGCTAAGGACCCCTTGCGACGATGGGTGCGGCGAGCCACGGCAACAGGCGCTTCATCGCATCACCCTTGCGAGCCGCAACAGGAACCGCCTGCGGGACCAGTTTTCGGCGCGGGCGCCGGCTCGTAGCGGTCGTGGTGGCGCACCCAAGCCATCCCTTTCCCTTCCCTCTCGTCGCGGCCCTTGGGCATGAGGTCGAGCAGGCTGTACGTGCCCATCATCGCCTCGACACCGCGCCGGTAGGTCGAATAGGTGTGGAAGACCTCGCCCGCGTCGTTCCTGTAGAACGCGCTGATGCCGGGCAGCTC